>CAZHRL010000012.1:0-11003 GCA_964534815.1 uncultured Dehalococcoidales bacterium
CTTGCATCAGGCGGTCTTCGAAAAGCTTGATGCGACCATAGGCGGTGGTGTAGGCGATTAGTATCGGGAATGAGTTCTTAGGGTCTGGCAAACGGCAACCGTTGATAGATATGATGCCATCGGAGTTTTCTATATGGGAGAAACTGATTATCGGTTTTTTACATAGGGAGCAATTATTGGTTCCTGGGGATGGTTCTGGATTGATGTTTTGTTTGTCGCACTGACATATAGCATTCCTAGCTTTGCTCCACCTAAAAAGCCACCCAGCAGGAGCGCTAGATTCGCTGCATATCTAAGGAAAATGAATACACCAGTTTGCAAGACATTTCTTATGTTTACATCTGACTTGAAGTAAAAGGAGATTATGGTTAAGGTAATCAGTCCTCCGATAATGGCTGGGATATATAAGCCGATTAATACCAACAAAATGGTTAAGGTTAAGAAAACATGCATTGTGAGGAAAGGAGTCAGGAAAATCAAGATGTGGAACGGAAATCTCTTGTCAAATAAACATCTGTAGTTAGAGCCCTTTTTATTTTGTTTACTAGTTCGATAAATTTGCAGACCTTTGGAGCCGTGTTTTTTGAATATGTAGGGATGGTGGAATCCGTAATTGAACCATTTTCGGATAAATTGCCTTAGAGTCATTTCATTCTTATGTCTGATTATAGCCTTTGGTTCAAAGTATAAATCCCACCCAGCACTAGCTATCCGGAGACACATATCCTGGTCTTCCCCACTATAACAATTTCCATCGTAAGGACCTGCTTGACTAAGAGCCTGACGACGAAAAGCTACATTGTCTCCACTAAAAAACGGACAAAGTAGGTTATACTCTTCCGCCTTCAGGTATCCTTCTTCAAAAAGGTTAGATAGTATCTGTATTATCATAAGATTACTATTTGCTCCTGGCTTGAGAGCTCATATTCTTAATATAAAACGCTTCTATGTAACCTTCTCCCACTTTGAAATAGGTCTTTTCTCCTCCCACTGCCCCAACATTAGGGTCTTTGATAAAGGGGATTTCAATGTACTTTAGCCAGTTCTCATCAGCAACAGAATCATCATCAGTGAAAGCAATAATATCACCAGTGGCGTTCCGAGCCCCGGCATTTCTGGCATGCGGGATTCCTCTTACTGCTTCATAGATGTACTTGAGGTGTAACCTGTCACTGAAGCCCAGAACGACTTCCTTGGTGTGGTCCTTTGAGCCGTTGTCAACCACAATCACCTCGTCTGGCTGCCGACTCTGTTTGATTAAAGAGGTCAGAGCATCCTTCAGCCATTCAGCTCTATTAAGGGTAATGATGATGACCGAGATAGAAAGGCTACCCTCCATGATTTCTTAATAACCCCCCCCACCTAAATTAGATATGATTTAAGAGACGAACCGATTTCGAGAGGAAACGATATGCCTTATTATCTTCACCTTGCAATTCTTTAATATACTCTCTATGCAGATCTCTTAGCCAGTCTGAATCCCCAGGGAAGGCTTGAATTAGCATTTCCAGAATTTGCCTGCTGGTGAGCGGGATACGAATCTCATTCTTGCTGATGGAATCGGCTAGTAATTTGGTTCGAGTCGCTCCCCAGAAAAACTTAAGGAAGTCCAAGGTCTTCATCCTATAGATATTTTTATTCTGGATTATAGCGTCAATCTTGGCTGTTCTCTTCCTTACGGTTTCTTCAAAAGTGTTGTTTGGTAGATAACAGCGAATAGTGTTACCATTTCCTCTGGCAAAACCTTCAGAAAGTTTCGTCTTAACCTTAGGCAGCAGGGAGAAAAAAAGCGTGTCCCTTCTTAGACTCTTAATACAGTAAAAGGGGTTACCCACTTGCAACGAAAAAGCAATATTCCCATCGGCAACAATAAATGATTCAATGTTGTGTTGGCGTAGGTTTTGACCGAAAAGCGAGAGAAATCCCCTCAGTTTTTCAAGAGGTATGAAACTCCTTTGAACTAGCACCAAGCAGAAGGAATCCACATCAGAATTGTCCAAAGCATCCACATTGAACTCAATCCGTGGAATTAGAGCCACAGCATCAAGGTACGGTTCTAGTCCCCCTCTAAGGGCTACCTCTATTCTTTGTGCCAAGCCAGCGAGGTAGTTGTCTACTATCAAGTCATGGTAATCTGGAACATTCACGATTGCTGCTCTTCCTTTTGAGTTGCCATATACTTTTCGTTCCATCTCAGTAAAGGTTCTGCCTACTAGTATAACGAACAGCCTCATTAATTCGTCTGGTATCAATTCCTCCTTTGAAGTCAGATGCTTTGGGTAGCTCCGTATTTTATCAATATGGCTGTGGTATTCATAAGCCAAGTAGTTCTTCACTTCACTTAAAGCTGTCTCTCTACCTTGAACTTTTTCCCCGTGACTAACAAAGAGATAGACCTTGGCAGCTTCAGAAATTGCCTTATACCATAAATACTTTCTCTTGAATCGAGGATAGGTAGAATCAGGGATAAATTCTATGTTGAGCAATGTCCACCATGTTTTTAGCTCTTCGGTTGCTGGCAAGCATAGCTCAGCATCTTTTAGTTTAGGAAGAGCTTTCACCACGTCTTTGCCAAACAAGAGTTTCCACGTATGCTTACCTTCATTAAATCTATACCTGTAAAAATCATAATCGTTAAATATGTTAAAGAACTCCGCCGCAGTATATACTTCCAGTTCTCTGTCCCCGCTACCGAAAAGTGGAATGAAGTGTGATAATTCACTATAGGTTGCTCGAACCTTTTCTTTCACTATGTTTCCCTTATCTTCATCATTTATAATTACCATTAAATCTATATCACTTAACCCGCAAACAATCTCGCCCGTGGCTACTCCTCGCCTCAAGTAAATTGACGATACTCCTTTTACCCGCTCAAATAATAATGTGGCAATTACAATCGATAGATGATAGATTTTCCTATAGAAGTAACTTAAGGGGAAAAAACTGGTACTGATAATTAAATGCTGAATTAAGCCTTGAACCTTTGCTTTCATGAATATACCGCCAGCAAACTCTGGGGCAGTCAGACAACAAATGTATGCTTTAGTCTTTTTCAGACAAATCGACGTTGCTAATAATGATACACACCAACCTTAGTTTTCGTCAAATCAACTAGTCTATTCACAGTTTTGATATCTGGACGAGGCAATGATCACCCAGAATAAGTGTCATTGGTCAGCACACGTAAACATAAAAGAAACGGGGAGTTCTGCCCAAGTGAACAAAGCATCGGTTTGTGCAGGCCATGCACTGCCTGCCTAGTTTGCCAACACTCTGCCAACAAACTGTTTAGCACCCGGTGGCAGAGGGTGGCACAGCCAGATATAAACTCTGGCTTGACGCCAGACCAAAAGGGACGCTATGCTATCTGATAGCACTAGGCGGGACACACAGCTTCACTCTTCGGAACCGAGGGTCGTGGGTTCGAATCCCTCTAGGCGCGCCATTTTTTGAAGCTAATCTTCTCTGCTGAAGGATTTCTCCCTACTGTGATTTGGTTACGGCCTCCTGATAGTCTTTCTCGGCTTGCTCTAGGGCTTCCTTATAGGCTTTATCGGCTTGCTCCTTAGCCTGTTTATCAGCGGCCTGTTTCTTAGCCTTCTTATAGACTATATCCGCCTGCTTCATAGCCTCTTCATGAACCTTTCCGGCTTGAGCAATGCGCTCCTTTGATTTGGCTATGGCCTCCAAACGGCCTTTCTCACTTTGCGTTACAGCAGCAGCTTGGATCACCAAGGCTTCCATTGTAATCGCGTCACGGAGTTTCTCAGCTTCCTTTACGGCCTTCTCATGGGCTTTATCGGCTTCCTTCTTAGCCAATTCATCAACGGCCAGTTCCTTAGCCTTCTTATAGACTATATCCACCTGCTTCATAGCCTCTTCATAGGCTTTTGCTGCTCGAGCCCAAGCCTCATTCAATACTTTCTGAGCTTTAACTCGAATCTCTTCCCGTCGAGCCCAAGCCTCGTCCGATACTTTCTGAGTTTGAGTTCGAATCTCTCCCCGCGCGTCAAATTTTTTTGTTGCCATTTCACACCTCTCCTGTGCGTTTTCGCCGTTTGATGGGTCAGTTGGTAATTTTACTTCCTATATTCTTGGGGGATATTTTATTTTTATCTCATCCTACTATATATTTTCCTCCATACAACCCACTTATTCGATATCTTTTTTCCCCTTAACCAAGATTTCCCATATCAATTCGTCTGGTAAATCTCCTGCTGGCAACAAAACTAGGAGTTTTTGTTTAATTGCTAACTGGCGCTCTAACTGGAAACCAAATGAATCACGGGATTTTAACTGACGTCAGGGCAACTTACTCTGGTAGCTGAAAACGTTCCGGATGTTGGGATGCAGCTTGCTGCCCATCTTCTCCACAGCCTCATACCTGATTCTGTTCAGTTCGTTCTGCTTTTCCTCAAATTCAGCGCGGCTATAGAGCTTCTCCGGGTGCAGATAGATATCATCCACCGTCCTAATGGCTCTGGGCACCTTGAAGCCGGTGGGAGAGTCAATCCAGTCTTCCAGACCACCTCTTAACAATGAATCGAGGATACCTATGGTAAATTCCAGCCTGATTTGCAGGAAGTGTTCTCTCTCACCGATGCCGCTGGTATTTATCAGGTAGTAGTTCAGGTGAGGCAACCCCTGGATGATTTCATAGAAGATGTTGGCATGTTCTGCCCAGTCACCAGCGACAAAGGGGTCGTAGAAGAACTCGCTGCGAATCATCCCGGCACGAGTTGGGTCGCCGGCAGAGGACTCCATAGCTTGCCCCAGAACCATAAGAGCAGCCGCCTGCTCCCGGGTCAGCTTGGATATTGCTGGAATGAGCGGACCCCTGGTGATGAGAATCAGGTTATCCACCCGGTCCACATCGATATAGGGACTGGCGTGCATGAAGTCCCTTCTCAGCACCACCGCTCGCCCGTTTGCTGTCCTTTCGAAGTTATAGAAGTCGAAATCGCCATCATCAGTAACATAGACGTTTTCACAGATGGTGTCAGGTTTGAGCAGACCGTAAAATATTTCCATCTGCTCACCAGAGTTCACACCCTCTGTCTTGACGAAGATGCCCCCGCCCTCAAACCCGTGGAAAGAGCCATCGGGCATGAGGGTGCCGCCATCATCCTGAATGAGCCAGGATTTCTCATTACCCTTCCGGGCTATAATTTTACTGGTGGTCGTTGTCTTGCCATTGGCGCTCAAGCCAATGAGCAGCGTCCGGGTCAAACGATAGTCGCCATGGGTTGACTGGAGGTAGTCTTCCCGACAGCCGGCATGGAGGAAGATGCCACCCCGCCGCGTCTTTGCCACCCAGTCCTCGGCGGCGAAAACACCCTTCTTATACTCGCCGATATAGTTGCCGTTGCGGATTATCTTGCCAAACCGGCCGTCATCAAGCATGGCTAATCTGATGGTGATGTCTTTTTGAGGCAGCGGCTTGGTCTTATTGGTCTCAAAGGCTTCATCCGCGAAGAAGATAATCTGATAGTCTGGTTCCTTAACCTTTCCTCTCGGCAGGAAAAGGTTCTTACCGCCGCAGGCAACATGAGCAAAACGCTCCGGGACAATTAACCGCACAACCGTACTGCTGTTCCCATTGCCCACAATCCTATCGACAGAAATCAGCTTATCTCTGGCTAAAGCCGCCTCGCACTGCTCCAGCAATTTCTGCTCCGCCTCGCCAAAAGTGGCGTCGACGCTGTTCTTGGTGAACATGGCAGAGCGGGAGGTCGGCTCGCTTTCCGCCACATAGTTCCCATAGATGGTCTTTCTGACGCCGGGCTCCTTTTCCACAAGCCGCCGCAGCACTTCCTCAGGAGGGTTTTCGGTCAGCCTGTTTTCCGCCTTCGCCTTCTCCCTGATTCGATTCGCTGTTTGCCAGAATTGTTCCAGGTCAAACTTTGCCACGCCCAGTCTCCTTCTCTTGTAGGATTAAAACCGTAAGGTTGCTAAAACAACTCCGTTTGAATTATAACATACTAAGCGCAAAACGACTAAATTTTGAGCAAGGTAAGCTTGTGATTCGACAGTGCCAGGCTGAGGATAGAGACAGGATATATTTCATCATTAATGAGGCGGCGAAAGTATACGAAAGCGTCATTCCTGCCGACCGCTGTCATCAGCCCTACATGCCGATGGAAGAGCTAGAAGAGGAAATGAAGCGGATGACCTTCTACGGCTGGGAGGAGAAGGGAGAACTGGTGGGGGTGATGGGCATCGAGCCGGTGAAAGATGTTACCCTTATCCGCCACGCCTACATTCTACCGGAGTGGCAGAAACAGGGAATCGGGAGCAGATTATTGCATCACCTCCAAACACTGACAAAAACTTCCCGTTTGCTGGTGGGGACATGGGTTGATGCGAAGTGGGCAATCCGCTTTTACGAAAAGCACGGGTTTAAACTCATACCCAACAAGGACGAGCTGCTGAAGACCTACTGGAATGTGCCAGAGAGGCAGATTGAGACGTCAGTAGTGCTGGGGATAGAGATGGAGTAAGAGGACTTTACTTCCCCGAAGCCCTTCTTCTGGGGAACATAGCAAGCCAGCTTTCGCTGTAGGGGCAGGGTCCGGGTCCCATCCAAGACGCCCATCCCGTGCGGTATTTCTCACAGGGGAAATCCTGGCAATCTCTGGTACAATAGGCAATCTTCTTCTCGGAAGCACACTGGAGAATGGGGCAGCCCATACCGAGCTTCTTTATTTCGGCGTCCTGCTTCTGGCGCACGCCCTCGGCGTTTGTCCCGGCGGCGCAGGGCACACAAATCCCCTTCACATAGAACTCGCAGACATCACAGCAGATACCACAGGCGGCTACCGACATAGTCTCACCTCCTCAGAGCAGCATCTCTTTCAAAGTCTTCAGATTGAGGACATCTTCCTTATTGTATTCCAGCAATTTAGCCAGCGCCAGTTCATCATTGTGGTACACATAGCGCCACCACAGTCGCACTGCTTGGTAGCCGTCCACTTCCTTCAGTCGGCGTGGTATGCCCAGTTGCCTTTCCACGCTCTTCAGACCACCGTAGAGGTTCTTTCCCCAGCAATCATACATCAGGTCGCGATGGGCAAAGAGCCGAGCCAGATTTATCCCCAAACACAAGCGAATAAAGGGCAGGTCGAATCTTCTACCATTATAGGTATAGATAACACTCACTCCCCGCAGAGCTTCCAGCACGTTCTCTACGGTAACATCGTTCCCGACAAGCTGAATGAATCGGGCACCTCTACCTTTAAAAAGATGGATGCCGACCACCGTTATCTTATCCTCGCCGGGAGAGAGCCCCGTCGTTTCAATATCGAGGAATGCTTCTAAGCAGTCTGGCACGATTAGTCTCCTTTTCGGGAGTAATATTGATAGAGGGCACCCAGCGCTCTCACCGCTCGTTCCGCTGAAGGATATACGGGCACCCGGTTTAACCCCATCTGCTCGGATAGCTCCCTATCGCGCACGGGGTCAACCTCCCAGCAAACGACGGGCTTACCCCGCTCAATCACACTGGCAAAAAGTCGAGCCAGCTTCGCCGGGTCGGCTGGCTGAGCTCCGCCCAGCTGCACCAGTAGGCAATCAACATCTGGGTCGTGCATTAACGCATTTAACAGTATGGGATAGATGAAATCCAAATCGTAGAACTGCATGCTGACCCCCATATCAAAGGGGTTCACGGAAATCTCCCAGGGCGGGAAAAGGGGGCGCAGTTTCTCACAGGTATCGAGGCTTAACTCAGCCAGAGTCAGACCCTGAAACTGGCAAGAATCCGTAGCAATAACTCCTTCCCCTCCAGAGAGGGCGGAGAGCGCCACTCTATTCCCTTTAAGCGGCGGAAGGTATTCAAATATCTTGGCTAGGTCGAAGAACTCATCCAAGCCCTGCGCCCGAATGGCGCCGCATTGCTTCAGGGCAGCGTCATAGACAACATCACTCGACTTAATGATAGCGCCGGTATGGGAGGAAGCTGCTTTAGCTCCAGCGGCTGTCCGACCCGTCTTGAGCACAATCACCGGCTTCCGCTTCGTTGTTTCCTGTAAAACCCGCATGAACCTTCTGGCATCTCCGGCGATGCTTTCCATATGTATGGCGATAACGCCTGTTTCCGGGTCCTGCGCCAGATATTCGAGAGCATCCACCTCATTTATATCCATCTTATTGCCCAGGTCGATAAGCTTGCTCAGATAGAGGTGATAGTAGTGCAGCAGCCAGTTAAGCCTCGGCTGATACAGCCCGGATTGAAAGACGAAGGAAAGCTTGCCCTGCGGCAATGGTTCGGCGGGACCAAAGCCGATGATAAAGTTGTTTCTACTGTTCACCGGGCTGAGGGCGTTGGGGCCAATTGCCCTGATGCCGTTGCTCCGTAGCAACCGCAGCATGTCATCCTGCACTTTTCTCCCCTCGGCGCCTCCCTCAGAGAAGCCACCAGAGATAATGGTGATACCCTTGACCTTCTTATCAACACAATCCTTGACGATGCCGGGCACCTTGCTGGCGGGAACACAGATAACAGCCAGGTCGATATTATCTTCGATGCTCTTAACATCGGGGTAAGCTTTCAGCCCCACAATCTCATCAGCGCCGGGATTAACGGGATATATCTTCCCGGGGAAGCCCAGCTTCACCAGATTGGCGACGACATGGTAATGAAGTGCCGTTTGATTTCTGGTAGCACCAATTACCGCCACGCTCTCAGGATAGAAAAACAAATCGAGAAAATGGTGATTCCCGCGGTTCATTTAACCTCCTGTCAAGTTATCAGGCTAGCTCTACCGGCAATAGTTTGTTGGTTAAATCATTACGGCTGCGGGCATATACCTTGAGATAGTTACCGGTAAGACCGGACCAGAGTCCCTCTTCAGATTGCTTCTCCCAGAGCACCATCATCATCCTGCCCTGGAACTGCCGCCGGAAGTTGCGCGCGCTTTCTTCCGCCAGAGCCAGCATCTTCTGGCAGCGCTGCCGCTTCACTTTATCCTCTACCCTCTGAGGCAGGCGAGCTGCCTCTGTGCCCTCACGAGACGAGTAGGGGAAAACATGGATACGGGCGAACCCCATCTGCCGACAGAAGTCATAGCTCTCCGCAAACTCCTTGTCCGTCTCGCCGGGGAAGCCCGCGATGACATCCGTGGTTATGGCTGCTTCGGGCACAATCGACCGAATGAGAGAGACTGCCTGCTGATATTCATCAAGAGAATAGCGCCGCTTCATCCGGCGTAAGACACTTTCGCTGCCGCTCTGAAGAGACAGGTGAAAATGAGGGCAAAGCCGCTCGTCCTGCCACAACCCGATAAGCTCCCGGGAAATCTCCTGAGGCTGAAGGGAAGAAAGCCTCACTCTGGTAATGCCGGCCTCATTTAAGATGCGCTCGAGCAGCCCTTTGAGATTGGCCCCATTATCGTGGTAGGCGCCCACCCTGACGCCAGTGAGTACGACCTCCTGGCAGCCCTGAGCCACCCGGTGTTTGACCTCAGCCAGAACGTCTTCCGCAGGCAGACTCTTCTCCCCACCCCGCACCAGAGGCACAATGCAGTAGGCGCAGAAGTTAGTGCAGCCATCCTGCATTTTTATGAAGGCACGCGTCCTGAAAGCGGGAAAACAATCGGACACGCCGTTTCCTGAGCCATTCAAACGACCAGACTCCTCCAGCACCTGCCGAAGCTGAGATTTCTGCTCGTTGTTCAGGACGAGGTCGACTCCTTCCAACTGTGCCAACTCATTGGGCGCACGCTGAGCATAGCAACCGGTAGCCACAACCAGAGCCTTCGGATTACAGCGGTGCGCCATTCGGAGCAGATGGCGGGACTTGCGGTCAGCGATGTGGGTAACCGTGCAGGTATTCAGGACATAAATATCAGCTTCGCCAACGGAAGAGACAAGACGATACCCCGCTTCGGCAAACTGCTGGGCGAAAAGCTCGGTCTCAGCCTGATTAAGTTTGCAGCCCAGGGCATCCAGAGCAACCTTTGTTCTGTTAATTCCGCTCACCCCAATATGGCATTATACTATCGCAGCGATGAGGCGGTCAAAATAAAGCTCACTTGCGAATAAGTCAAACTACTGCTAAAATTAGTTAAACTTCAGGAACACTATGGTTCGCAAAATTGTAGAGCGCGTCCCCAGCGAGCAGTTAGAAAAAGACCTCGGAAAATACAGACGTCGGGCTCTGGAGCTGGGTGTTACGGACGCTAAGATTATCCCCTCCGAAAGCGTCATTATTGACGAGCGAGTCCGCGCGAAATGCCTTTTCCCCACGTGCAGCCGCTATGGCACCAACGCTCACTGCCCGCCTCACGCTATGGACGTGGAGCAGACTAGAAAGCTGATTAAGAAGTATCGCTTTGGTATCTTTACTCGATTAGAAGTCCCCCCAGAATTCATGGCTGGTCCCGAGGCTAAGGAGAAGAAGCCATATCTTCCGGCTAACAAAAAGACTTATGAAATTATCTCCAGGATTGAAGCCGAAGCCTTCTACGATGGCTACTATCTGGCTGTGGCATTTGGTCCCGGCTCTTGCAAAGGTATTTTTTGTGAGGACGTCGAGTGCCAGGCACTGTCGGCGGGAATGCCCTGCCGGGTCCCCCTCAAAGCCAGAGCTTCTATGGAAGGAATGGGCATGGATGTCTATGCCATGGCAACCAAAGCAGGCTGGGATATCTATCCCATTGGAGCCGCTACGTCCCCCTGCGAGGTGCCCTTTGGCGCTGCCTACGGACTGGCGCTCATTTATTAATCTTGCGAAAAGAGAGGTGCAGTCCTATTAATACTGTTAACAATGAGACAAGAGTTGTTGTTACCGGTATCGGTGCCATTACGCCGCTAGGTCTGGATATGGCTACCACCTGGCAAAACCTCATCGCCGGTAAGTCTGGCATTGACCGCATCACCTTCTTCGATGCTTCTGCCTTCGATACCAAAATTGCCGGCGAGGTAAAGGGTTTTGACCCACTCAATTATGTCAACCGCAAAGAAGCCCACCGCATGGACCGCTTCACCCAACTAGCAGTTGCCGC
>CAZHRL010000013.1:0-10984 GCA_964534815.1 uncultured Dehalococcoidales bacterium
TTTACATGGCTCGCTTAAATGGACTTCCCGATGAAGAGATTGAGAAGAGGATAGGGGAAGCCCTTGAGTTTGTGGGTCTGGCAAATGTAGCCAAGCAGAGGGTGCAGACCTTCTCCCGGGGTATGAAGCAGCGCTTGGCAATCGCTGATGTGCTGGTTAAAATGCCGAAAATCGCCTTTCTAGACGAGCCAACCTCTGGCATCGACCCCGAAGGCATTCGGGAAATGCTGGATATGATTGGCAAAATAGCCAGAGAGAGGAAGATGACCATCATCATGTCATCACACCAGTTGCACCAGGTGCAGCAAATCTGCCACCGTGTGGGCATCATGATAAAAGGAAAGATGGTGGTTGAAGGTGCGCTGGACCAGCTGGGAAGAGAGGCTTTAGGCGGCGGCCAGTATCAGATTGAGGTCAAAGTGGCGGAGATAACCTCAGCCATTGTGGACAGCATCAAGCGTATCGAGGGCGTCGTTAATGTGCAGCGGTCAGGAGACCTCCTTCTCGTGAGCTGCCAGAAAGACCTCGGTCCCCAGATAGCCAAGGCGATTGTGGATAATAACGGCTTATTGCTGCAGATGAAAGTCCAAAGCTATGCTCTGGAGGATATCTATCGGAAATATTTCACCGAGGCTGGGGGTTAGTATGTCTGGTCTGATGACGATATTCGATAAAGAGCTTGCCGATGCCTTCAGCCGTTGGCGTTTCATCATCTTATTTATCCTGATACTTGTTGCTGGCGTCTTTGCCATATATCTCGCTGCCCAGAGTATCAGTGAAACACTGGGAAAAGAAGCGAGCGAGTTTGTTTTTCTGCAGCTCTTTACCACTTCCAGTGAGAAGCTGCCGGCGTCTTTTTTAACGTTCATTATCTTTTTTGTGCCCATAGTGGGCATCGCCCTTGGCTTTGATGCTATCAATAGCGAAAAGAACAGCGGCACGCTGAGTCGGCTTCTTTCTCAGCCCATCTATCGGGATGCTGTTATCAATGGCAAATTCCTTGCCGGTGTGGTGACGATAGCGATATTAATGACCAGCATTGTCCTACTGGTTTCTGGTATCGGTCTGCGCATGATTGGCGTGCCGCCCAGTTCCGAGGAGGTCTGGCGACTGCTGATGTTTCTGGTGATAACCATTTTTTACGGGTCGTTCTGGCTGGGCTTAGCCATGCTTTTCTCCATACTCTTCCGCCGCGTGGCTACCTCTGCACTGGCGACAATCGCTATCTGGATTTTCTTTATCTTCTTCATGTATATGATTGCCGGACTTATCGCCAATGTCATTGTGCCCGTTGACCAGAATTCATCTTATCAGGAGGCGGTCAGGAACGCTCAGACGACCATCATGGTGATGCGCGCCTCTCCCGTCACGCTCTATCAGGAATCGGTGAGTGTTCTCCTTGTCCCCGGCTTGAGGACAATGGGACAGATACTGCAGCTTCAGACCACCGGCGTCTACGAATGGATGCTCCCCACCCCGCTCTCCTTTGACCAGAGCCTGCTCATCGTCTGGCCTCATGTGACGGCTCTCATTGCGCTGACTGCCATCTGTTTTGCTGCTTCCTATACTAGATTCATGCGCGAAGAAATCAGGTCTACCTAATCGGGTGCCGGGCCAATGTCTCCACGTTACTTTATTGGTACATCAGGCTGGCATTACGAGCACTGGCAGGATATCTTCTATCCCGGCAAGCTGAGCAAGGATAAGTGGCTTGAATTCTATGCCCGCCATTTTGCCACGGTTGAGCTCAACAACACCTTTTACCGTCTGCCCTCCGAGACGGCTTTTGCTGCCTGGTACAATGTCTCGCCGGCTGATTTTAGCTTTGCTGTTAAGGCGAGCCGTTTCATCACGCATATAAAGCGATTGAGAGATACTGAGAACTCGGTGGCGAATTTCCTCGCTCGTGCTGAGATTTTGAAGGAGAAGCTGGGTCCGCTTCTCTATCAGCTCCCGCCCAATATGCACCGTAACGATGAGCGGCTGGAGTCGTTTCTACTCACTTTACCAAAGGGGATGAAACACCTCTTCGAGTTTCGCCACGAGTCCTGGCTAGATGAGAAGGTTTTCTCACTCTTGCATAAATATGGTGCCGGACTTTGTGTCTTTGACAAGCCCGGTTTTACTTCGCCGCTGGTAGCAACAGCGGATTTTGCCTATATCAGATTCCACGGCAGCACCGGGCTCTATTTCAGTTGTTACTCTGATAAAGAACTGGCTGATTGGGCAAAGAAAATATCTGCTCTGGCTGCTGGCTTGAGGGAAGTCTATATTTACTTTAATAATGATGCTGAGGCTTTTGCCGTGAAGAATGCGATGACTATTCGTGAGTATCTGAAAGCGTGAGGTGTGAGAGGTTGGAAAATCAACGCTACAAGCTTCTGGTGATGGATATCGATGGTACGCTACTGAATCGAGAGGGCAAAATTTCGGATGCAGATAGGGAGGCATTGGCTCAGGTATGCCGTCTCGGAATAAAGGTCTGTTTATCTACCGGGCGGACACTGCAATCAGGTCTGAAGATTATTAACCTGTTGCCGCTGGATGGCTACCATATCTTCTTCGACGGTGCCCTGGTAGCTAATCCGATTCAGAATGAGGAAATCTTCGTTCTGCCGATTCCTGGAGAAATAGTGCGGGAAGCAGTCCAGTTTGCTCACCAACATGACATCAGGCTGGAGCTATACTCTTCGACCCAGTATTTCGTGGAACAGGAGACCTGGGCGACCAACGTGCGGCGCCAGTATTTCGGCATTAACCCCACGGTAGTTGATTTCGATGGCATCTGGGAGCGGGAGAGGATTATCAAGGGGACGGTAGCCGTTTTCACTGCTGAGGAAAGGGCTAAGGCAGATAAGCTTTGCCAGCGCTTTAAGAACGAACTGGGCAGCCTCCACTTCTCCTGGACAGCCACGCCAGCCTATCCCAACGTCGATTTTATCAATATCGTTGCCCCCGGGGTATCCAAAGGAAAGGCATTGGAAGCACTGGCTTCTCATCTTTCCATTCCGCTGAGCGACGTGCTCGCCATCGGCGATGAGAGGAATGATGTTTCCCTCTTTGAGCTGGCTGGCTTCTCCGTAGCTATGGGCAATGCCCCGGATGAAGTCAAAGCCGCCGCCGATTATATTACCCTGGACGTCGAGCAGAGCGGTGTTGCCGCCGCTATTAAAAAGTTCTTGCTCTAATTCAGTCCAGCGGCGGTCTTTTATCTCTCCACGGAGAAGCCTGTTCAAAAGCAGCGGCAGCTTTCAGTACTGTCAGGTCGTCAAAGCGCCGTCCCACAATCTGCAGCCCAATCGATAAGCCATCATCTGTCCAGCCGCAGGGCACAGTCGCCGCTGGCTGTCCGGTCAGGTTAAAGGGATAGGTGAATGCCATCCAGCCCAGAGGCGTCAGTTTCACCCCGGCGATTTCTTTGGGCCCATAGATGCCAAGCTGGAACGGCGGTGTAGCTACCGTCGGGGTAAGCAACAGGTCATATTTCTCAAAGAAGGGGCGCACTTTGTCCCAGTAGGCTAGCTGGGCGAAGCAGGCATCAAGGTATTCTTTTGCCGATTTATCTTTGTGCTGGTCGATGAAGCGTGCCAGTGCTTGCCCGATTTTGTCTCTCCATTCAGGCATTTTATCCTTCAGGACGGCTGGCAGCCTAGTGGCAACGATGGTCGAAAAGGTCTGCTCCGGACAACTGGCTTCCGGGCTGGCTCGCTCGACATGACAGCCCAGAGCTGAGAAAATCTTTACCGCTGCTTCAGTTACCTTTAATACCTGCGGGTCAACTGCGGCGTAGCCGAGGTCTCTGCTCCAGGCAACTTTCAGCCCCCTTATGCCCTGCTTAAGGTAGCTCAAGTAGCGCAGTCCTGTTTCCGGCAGGGCAAAGAGGTCTCTATCATCTCTGCCGCTGATGATTTCCATAGTCAGAGCTGCGTCGGCAACAGTACGAGCAATCGGCCCGGTATGAGATAAAGTTTCCCAGCCGGGGAAGCTGGGGTATTGCGGCACACGACCGAAGGAAGGTTTTAGTCCGAAAACGCCGCAGAAGCTGCCCGGGATGCGTATTGAACCCGCGCCATCGGTGCCAATAGCCAGCGGACCCATTCCCGATGCCACAGCAGCGGTAGCCCCGCCACTCGACCCTCCCGGAGTCCGTTCCAGATTCCATGGGTTCCTGGTCTCGCCGAAGAGCACGTTTTTGGTAATGGCTACCCAGCCGAATTCGGCGGTATTCGTCTTGCCCACGATGATAGCGCCAGCCGACTTCAATCGTTCCACAGCTATGGCGTCCTGTTGCGGGACAAAGTTTTCGTATATTCTTGAGCCAGCGGTGGTGCGGATGCCTCTGGTGAAGAGCACATCCTTGATTGATACCGGGACGCCATGAAGCGGTCCCAGTTTCTCTTTCTTCATCACCTTTGCTTCTGCCTGTCTTGCCTGCTCCAGGGCATTCTCAGCCACAATGGTGCAATAGGCGTTGACCTTGGGGTTTAGCTGCTCGATGCGCTGCAAAACGGCCTTCATGATTTCCAGCGGAGAGAGCTTCTTTTTTCTTATCGCTTCCGCCATTTCTATTGCGGAAAGATAGCAGATCTCAAGGTTGTCCATAGTCTTTTGCCTCCGTGATGCTGGTTAATCAAAATGATACCTTATTTCTCTTCCCAGTGAAAGGAACAGTTTTGCTCGCTTTAGAGCTATCATCTATAATGAGAGCAAATCGAGTGTTGGGCTGGTCGGGAGAGGGCACAGGAGAAGGATATGGACAATTTAACTAATGAAGTTTTCACCTGGCTAAAGAATAACGGAGCGAGCCTGGTTGGCATTTCGCCTGTGGACAGGTTTGAGGGTGCGCCGAAAGGACATCATCCACGCGATTTTCTCCCCGGGGCGAACTGCGTGATTACCTTTGGCGTGGCATTGCTGCATCAAGCTCTTTACTGGGAAGAGCATCTGGTCAACTCCGAACTGGTTCGCCCGGAATACCGCAAGGACCTGCTCCAGAGATACTTTTATACAGAAACAGGATACAGTCTGGTGAATGACCTGCTCAATCGGTTAGCCTTAGGCATGGCAAATATCTTGGAGAGTCAGAGTTATCTCTCTATCTTCTTCCCGGCAACTTATGGCGGTGCTGCCTGGGAAGAAATAAAGGTTTGGGTTCCATCTAGGTGGGGTTTGTTTTCGCAGCGCCATGCCGCGGTGAGAGCTGGTTTGGGCGAGTTTGGCTTGAACAACGTGGTGGTCACGCCACAATATGGGCCCCGCATCAGGTTTAACTCAGTTATCACCGAAGCTGAGCTTGAGCCCAGTCCACTTATTCAGAAGAAGGTTTGTGAGGGGGAAAGCTGCTCTATTTGTGTGCAGAACTGCCCCGGGGCTATATCTTTGCGTGAAACCTTTGACCCTGATGCCGTATGGTATAACACACCGGCACAAACAGATATTGAAGCCTGTGAGAAGCTGCGGCCAAAACACTATTGCTATGGTAGGTGTATCAAGGTCTGCCCCGTGGCGCAGAAGTCATCCTAGATATGTAGCTCGATGATATCACCGTCCGCGAGGACGTAGTTTCTTTTTACCATGATGCCGTCGTGCTTCCCGGAGCCCCAGAGTCGAGCATACTTCAGTTTAGCAGCAAAGTCCTTGTGAACATCGGCCGCCGCCTGCTCCACTGTGCTTCCCCTCGGTAGAACAACCGGGTCGGTGAATACCGGTTTTTGCCCCGGAGCTTTGGTGTAAACCCGGATAACGTTCAGCATCTGGTAGATTTTATGCTTCATCTCCTCCAGACCAATACGTTCTTTGGCAGAGATGGCAACCATCGGGAATTGCTGCCCATATTTCTCCCGCAGGACTTGATAATTGGCGCTGGCGTTGGGCAAATCTATTTTGTTGCCCACTATCAGGGCTTTTTGCTCGCTGAGGATAAGGGCGTCCGTCTTCCTGATGCCGATGCTAATTCTCATCTTCTCGAGCTCTGTGATAACAGCGTCCATCTGACTCAATACGTCTGCGCCTGAATCAATCATGATTAGCAGGGCATCGGCTTTTCTCAGCAGGTGTGCCAGCCACCATTCCACGGACTGAGGTGCCAGAGGCGGTGTATCGATAAGCTGTATCTTGATGTTTTCGAATTCCATCATGCCAGGAGTGGGCGAGGTAGTGGCAAAAGGATAATCTGTCACCAGTGGCTTAGCGTTCGTTACACTGCAGAGGAGTTGAGACTTACCGACGTTGGGTGGTCCGACTACAGCTATCTGGGCAGCGCCTTCTTTCGTTATCAGTTTTCCAGACCTCTTGGCAGTCCCTGGTCTTTTTTCTGCCTCCAGGGTGAGCTTGGCGATTCTTGCTCTTAAATCGGCGCGAAGGTGGTCGGTGCCCTTGTGTTTGGGCATGATTGCCAACATCTCTTCCAAAGCTGCTATCTTTTCCTGAGGCGTTTTCGCCGCCCGGAAATTCTTCTCTGCTTCGAAATATTGAGGCGGTAGATTCGCTGGCATAGCTTACAGATACTCCTTCAGTTTTTGAGCAAGTTTCTGGCTCATTCCCTTGACAGAGGCTAGCTCTTCTGCCGACGCTTCTTTAATCGCTTCGACTGAGCCAAAGTGCTTCAGCAGAGCACGTTTACGTTTTGGTCCAATACCGGGGATGTTGTCCAGGGCTGAGGCAAAAACCTCCTTTTTATGCACTTTCTTATGATAGCCTAAAGCGAAGCGGTGTGCTTCATCGCGCAGACGCTGGAGAAGCTGTAGGCCCGAGGAACTGAGGGGTAACCTGGTGGATTCAGCTTTTTGCGGAACGAAGATTTCCTCACTTTCCTTAGCCAGACTGGCCACAGGCACGGTATCAGCACCCATTTCACGCATTGCTTCAAGCGCAGCGCTAAGCTGCCCTTTTCCGCCGTCAATAAGGACTAAGTCGGGCAGGGTTGCCCAGCTACCAATCTCGCTGCTCTTCTTAAACCGCCGTTTCAGCACCTCCTGAAGCATGGCGTAATCGTTAGCGCCAGCCACGGTTTTGATGCGGAAACGCCGGTAGTGCGCTGGTTTGGTCATGCCTTTTTCAAAGACCACCATGCTACCCACAGCAGCCGTGCCGCTGATGTTCGAGATGTCGTAAGCCTCCATGCGCAGAGGTAAATCAGGCAGTCGCAGTTCTTTTTGTATCTCTGCTAAAGCTGTCTCCAGCACCGCCGGGGCAGCTAACTGCTTAATCTTAAGCAGCTCCAAGCCCTGTCTGGCGTTTTCGGCAACAATATCAACAAGCTGCTTCTTGTTGCCCCGATGAGGCACTTGAATACGGACTCTGGCGCCCCTTTTCTTTCCCAGCCAGTTTTCAATAATCGCTTTGTCTTCTGCTGGGTGCTGGGGCAATAGCAACGGAGGTATGGAAGCCGCCGAGCTATAGAACTGCTTGATAAAGCTGGTCATGATTTGCTGTGAACTTTCGGAACGGGTGCCCTGCAGTATGAAGCTGTCTCTGCCAATCAATTTGCCGCCCCGAATAAAAAAGACCTGAACATAAGCCTGGTCTCTGTCCTCGGCAAAGGCGATGACGTCCTGCTCGCCTCTTACCATGGTGGCGATTCTCTGTCCTTCGATAACCTTCTCCACCGCCTCAATCTGGTCTCTGAGTATGACTGCCTGCTCGAAGTTAAGCGCTTCAGCAGCCTGCTTCATCTTCTTCTCCAGCTCCTGAACCACCATTTCTTCCTTGCCTTCGAGGAACTGGATTACCTGATTGATGACCTCAGCATATTCCTCTTTGGTTGTGGCACCAATGCAAGGGGCAAGGCAGTGGTGAATATGGTATTCCAAGCAGGGTCTGGGGTCGGTGCCGGTAATGGGTTTGTTGCAGGAGCGGAAGGGGAAGATGCCCTTTATCATCTTGAGAGTCTGGCGCACCGATTTAGCGCTGGCAAAGGGTCCAAAGTAACGCGCCCCATTTTCTTCCAGGCGGCGGGTGATATATACCCTGGGCCAATCTTCATTCAGGTCTATCTTGAGGTAGGGGAAGGTCTTATCGTCCTTAAGGCGGACGTTGTAGCGCGGATGATGTCTCTTAATAAGGTTTAGCTCGAGGATGAGGGCTTCCTGCTCCGAGTTGGTAACAAAGAACTCAAGGTCATTGACCCGGTCGACCATCTGCTGGAGCTTGAACGGCAGCCGTGGCTTCCTGCCGAAATACGACTGTACCCGGTGCTTGAGGTTAGCTGCCTTACCAACATAAATGACATTACCCTCGGCATCTTTCATAAGGTAGACGCCGGGGCTGTTGGGCAATTGTCTTAGTTGCTCGGTTATCAGACTGCTCGTCATTATCCTCTGAGAGCTTCCGAATTTATTGTAGCACAGGCTATGCACCGTGAGTAGTTGCTATTACGTATATTTGCCTAGAATACTTAATTCAGAAATAGGTATTACAGCGGAAGACAGTTCCACCAGTATTATGGTAGACTTAAAAACAGAGGTAAGGGTAAAGCTGCGATGCTAGTCTCTTTGGCCCTGGTATTGACCTTACTCTTACCTCCAAAACCAGCTTACAGGAGGTGTGAGCGATGCAGTGGGAGTTTATTGTCGCGCTGGTTATAGCCATACCTATCATCCTTTTCCCGGCCGCCTTTGTCTGGTACTTGAATGTTGGTGGCATCTACCGTGCTGTTCAGACCGCCCTTGCCAGAAAGGCAGCTCGCGAGAAGGAAGTGAAGGAAGCGACAGAAGCGGTTAAAAAGTAATCTCGGAGCGAGCCTAAGGAAATGCAGCTCACTGGCGAGCCGGTAATGGGGAAGGTCCTCGGTAAATGATGAGGAAAGTCTGCAAATATAGAGTCGTTTTAAAGGGTTGCTCTGGAAGGTGGTAGTGTCCTCAGCTACCACCTTTTTTATGCAATGTAAGATAGGCAGGTAAGGAGGTATGATGGAAAAGAGCGGTAATAGCTTTGTTGATGAGATAAGCTCTATCCCCGGCGGGGAGAGTATTCGCCTCTGTATCCAGTGTGGCACTTGCACAGCGTCCTGTCCCAATGCCGACAGGATGGAGCATACGCCTTCCCAACTCATTGCCATGGCGCGGGCGGGCATGCGTAAGGAGGTTCTAGCCAGCAAGGCAATGTGGTACTGTTTGTCCTGCTACCTATGCACGGTGCGTTGCCCGAGAGGAATCAAGCAGACCGAGTTGATGCATGCGCTTGAGTATCTCTCAATTAAGGAAGGTGTGAGCCCTGGAGAAACGCTCACACCCACCATGTACCGCCTTTTCAACCACTACGCCTGCAGTCTGGGCAGTCTTCCCGAGCTATGGTTTATGACGCGGTTCTACCTGCAGACCAATCCCTTACGCGCTTGGCGCATTGTTCCGGTAGCCCTCAATATGCTTAGGCGGGGGCGCCTATCCCTACGGAGGCGGAGGCTGACCACGGAAGGTACAGGTCAGCTTCGGGCTATCCTCCATAAGGCGGAATCTCTGGGAGGTGTCTAGTGAAGTATTATACCTATTTCCCCGGTTGCTCCTGCTCCACTGAGGGTGGCGCCAAGGCATATAGCTGGTCAGTCCAGGCAGTAAGCAAGGTGCTGGACAGCGAGCTTGTTGAGCTGGATGACTGGAACTGCTGTGGCTCCACTCCCTCCAGCTCCGTTGATGAGCTTGCCGCTTTCTGCATCTCTGCCCGCGACTTGGCCCTCGCGGAGAAGAGAGGGTTCGACTTGGTAACGCCGTGTAGTGCTTGCTATGTTATTTTCAATCGTACCAACCACTATCTTAAACAGTATCCCCGCCTTAAGACGAAAGTCGACGAGGCTCTAGGCGCTGGCGGCTTGGAATACCATGGAACGGTCAGAGTCCGCCACGTGCTTGATGTCCTAGTGAATGACATCGGCTATGATGCCATCGCGGCCAAGGCGAAGAAGAATCTAAACGGACTCAAAGTGGCTCCTTACTATGGCTGCCAGGCAGTGCGACCCAAGCCCAGCTTTGATGACCCAGAATACCCCCAGTCGCTGGACAAGCTGATTGTCAGTTTGGGTGGGGAAGCGGTGCCATTTCCGCTTAAGAGTCGTTGCTGTGGCGGGTCCCTGATTTTCACTGAAGAAGCAGTGGCACTTGATTTGGTTAGAAGGCTTCTCGATTCCGCCCAGAAGAATGGGGCGGAGTGCCTGGTAACTGTCTGTCCTTTGTGCCAGACCAATCTGGATGCTTATCAGAGCGAGGTCAACAAGATGTTCAAGACCAATTTCCATCTTCCTATTCTATTTTTCACGCAACTGATGGGCGTTGCTTTTGGACTTGAGGAAAAAGACCTTGGCTTGAAGACCTGCATCGTCCCGGCGGAAAAGGTCTTGGCTAAGTTAGGATAAGGAGCGAAGTATGGAGCCGAGAATTGGTGTTTATATCTGCCACTGCGGAAGCAACATAGCGGGCACTGTGGACTGTGCACAGGTGACTGAGTTTGCTCTTGGGCTGCCTTCGGTAGCAATCGCCCGCGATTATAAATTCATATGTTCTGACCCCGGTCAGGATATAATTCGGAGCGACATTAAAGAACAGGGGTTGAACCGTGTTGTTGTTGCTTCCTGTTCACCCCGCCTGCATGAGCTGACCTTCCGGCGTGTTCTCGCCAGCGCCGGCTTGAACCCCTATTTCTTTGAGATGGCGAACATCCGTGAGCAGTGTTCCTGGGTGCACACGGATAAGGAAAAGGCGACCGAAAAAGCCAAGGCGCTGGTTAGCGCTGCCGTGAGGCGCGTTTTCTTCCACGAGCCGCTGGAAACAAGGGAAGTGCCTGTTAATCCCCGCACCTTAGTCGTTGGTGGAGGCATTGCTGGCATTCAAGCCGCACTGGAGATAGCCGACGGAGGCTACAAAGTTATCCTGGTAGAGCGCGAGCCATCCATCGGCGGCAATATGGCTCGGCTGGACAAGACCTTTCCTACATTAGACTGTTCAGCCTGAATACTCACACCGAAGATGGCCTCGGTGAGGTCACACAAAAATAT
>CAZHRL010000014.1:0-10969 GCA_964534815.1 uncultured Dehalococcoidales bacterium
GCGAGCAACACAACAAGTAGCAGCACGCCAGCCTCGGCAATCTCATTTATGGCGCCGTAAGTATCACCGGTTAGACCGGCAAACTTGCGCCTGAAGTAAGCTGCCGCCACCACCACTATAATCAGCGTGCCGAAAATTATCGCCAGCCCTGCCAGATAAGAATAAGCACTGCCGGCCAGCGCCGTCAAACCCATGGCTGCCACTATCGTGATTGCCGTGGCGAGGCTGAACCGCTGCCAGCTAGCTGCCTGCTGGAACACTTTCCCCAGACCCGACGGTCGGGCATAAGGATAGGCAAAAACAGCATAGACCATCGCCCAGCGACTCACCAGTGGCATCAGCACCAGGGTTAGCAACAATAAAGACTCAGGCACACTATTGAGCAAGACGTATTTCACCAGCAGCAGCAGGGAGACGCCGACAGCGCCGAAGCCGCCAATACGACCCTGATGCATTATCTGCAGGCGAGCCTCAACCGGCTTGTGCCCGGCAATGCCATCGCAGGTATCCGCTAAACCGTCAAGATGCAACGCCCCGGTAATTATCACCAGAGAGACAATCAGGAGCACCTTTACTACCGCTGCGGGCAAAATCAGCCCGAGCACCCAGCCCAAGCCTGTCAGCAGCAGACCAATGAGAATGCCCACAACCGGGAAATAGACCAGAGAGCGCCCCAGCTCCTCCGGAATCGCTTCACGCCGCCAGGGTACACGAATAATGGTGAGAAATCTCAGCGCCGCCAGAAAGCTCAACTTTTCCGCTCCTTTTTCTCCGAGACACCAGCTTCAGCAAAGGTAGCCATCTCTCCCAGAATTCTGGCAGCCGCCTCGGCAAGGAATATTCCCAGTGCGGCGCCAGTGCCCTCGCCCAGTCGCAAGCCCAGATTGAGCAGCGGCTTCAATCCCAGATGTTCCAGCAAAACGGGATGTCCTGTCTCCGCGGAAACATGAGAGGCGATAAGATAGTCCTTCAACCGAGGCGAAAGGGCAGTGGCAATAAGTGCCGCTGCCCCGGAAATAAAACCGTCAATAATCACAGGAATATGCTGAGCCGCTGCGCCCAGCATCACTCCAGCCAGCCCACCAATCTCAAAGCCGCCGACTTTCGCCAGCACCTCCAGGGGTTTCTCGGGGTCGGGACGGTTCACGGCTAAGGCTTGTTTTATCACCTCTATTTTGTGAGACAGCTGCTTATCATCGATGCCGGTGCCACGACCGGTAACTTCAGCCACCGGTCTTCCCGTCATCACAGCACAGATGGCGCTGCTGACAGTGGTGTTGCCGATGCCCATATCCCCTGTGCCGACAATGTCCAGACCTTTGGCTACTTCAGCGGTAATGATTTCAATCCCGGTCTCTATTGATTTTATTGCCTGTTCCATACTCATGGCGGGTCCTTGTGCCATGTTCTGCGTGCCGAGAGCAATTTTTCGGGAGATAAGTTGGAGGTCGGCTTTCAACTCCGAGGCAACGCCCATATCCACAACAACCAGCCTGACGCCGGTATAGCGGGCGAGCACACTGATGCCCGCCCCACCCCGGAGAAAGTTAGAGACCATCTGCGCGGTTACCGACTGAGGCCAGTTGCCGATTTTTTCCGCCACCACCCCATGGTCACCAGCCATCACGATTATTGCCTTTTGCCTGACTTGAGGGACAGACTTGCCCTGGATGCCTGCCAGTTGTATGGAAAGCTCTTCCAGCCGACCCAGACTGCCCTGTGGCTTGGTGAGCATGTTCTGCCTCGCCTGAGCCGCCGCCATGGCTTCTCTATCCAGAGGCTTTATTTTATCTATTGTTTTAGTTAGGGTTAACAACCTCGCCCCCTGAAACCTTCCCTTGAAAAGGAATCTATCAACCCCTGAAGGGCAACAGGCTGCATTACTGAAACAGCTCCGGGTGAATCATGCGCGCCATCTCCTCCAGACCCTGGATAATGCGCGGGCCGCTGCGATTCACCAGGTCGCCGTCGATACGATAAATCCTGTTCTCCTTGATAGCCGTTATCTCCCGCCAGGCTGGTTGCGCCTTCAACTCCTCTATCGGCGTTACCGCCGAGCCGTGGCTGGCGTCAACAATGATGATTTCCGGGTCGGAGTTGACCAGTTCCTCGATGCTGAACTGCACCCAGGGTGCGCTGGCTTTCGCACCAATATTTTCCCCACCCGCCAGAGCAATCAGCGAATCGACAAAGGAACCGGGACCCGCCGTCCAGGGATTGCTGAGGTCAATGGTGGCAAAGGTATAGAAGACCCTGGGTCGAGGTGCGTCCTTTACCTTTTCGATAACGCGCTGCATCCGTGCCTCAAAATCGGCAATTATTTCCTCGGCTCTCTTTTCCACGCCCGTTGCCCTGCCCACCAACTCGATATTCTTCAGAATACCGTCGATATCTTGAGGCTGAAGCACGAGATAGGGAATCCCGAGTTGTTCCAGTTGAACCATAAGGTAGTCAACATAGCCATCGGTCAGGACCAGGTCTGGCTCCAGAGCCACAATCTTCTCCACCGAGGGGTCGAAGTAGCCGCCCACTTTCTCCTTCAATTTGGCTTCTTCAGGATAGTTGCAGAAATCACTGACGCCAGCTACCCTTTCCCCCAGCCCCAGGGCAAAAAGTATCTCGGTGATGCCGGGAACATGCGAGACAATCCGCTGCGGTGGCGCCTCAATCGTCACTTGCCTGCCCAGGTCATCGGTGAGAGTCCCCGGCTGAAACACCGGCTGACAACCGGTGACGCCAAAAACCACTAAGATAAGCGAAATAATGCCAGTGATGAAACTTGTTAACTTCACAAGAAATCCTTTCTTACATATTTTTCAAGGTAAAAATTAACCCCCCTCTGCACTCTACAAAGGGGGGTTATCTAAGACCCTTCAGTCATCACCCCACCCCCTTTCTCCGCGGAGGTTTCTACCACTGGAGACTCGGCGTTCTGGCTCGTCCTTCTCAGAAGGACACACAGCAGGCGGTACTGCGTCGGCTTCACACCGACTTGCTCTCCGATTATGCCTGAGCCTTCTCAGGCACCTCCAGGTTCCTATTAAATTTAGTTACAGGATACACCAATCCCCGAGAAAATGCAAGCCTACCTTTCGAAAGTCGCTAGCAACTAACAAGACAGAAGCCCGAATGCGTCATTGCAAGCGTAGCAATCTCAATCAGACACAGATTATCGGTCG
This sequence comes from uncultured Dehalococcoidales bacterium, assembly GCA_964534815.1. Lineage (GTDB taxonomy): Bacteria > Chloroflexota > Dehalococcoidia > Dehalococcoidales > CAZHRL01 > CAZHRL01. Next base: position 3,180 of record CAZHRL010000014.1, read on the forward strand.
AGATTGCTTCGGGCTTTGCCCCCTCGCAATGACAGAGCGTGATGATGTTCGTAAACAATCCCAGTCTACTCTTCGGGAGCGAGCTTTCTCACCCAGAGCCTGGAGGAATTGGAAATAACGCACTTTAAATCTTTGAGCTTTCGTCGAACATCCTCAGCAATAGTCTCGTCCGTGATAAGCTTCTCCAGCTTGGCGGGGTCGAAGCTGAGCACTTTGTCCCACAAGCCAAGCGGCTCAAGCAGCGCTCTGACCTCCTCCTCATTAAAGCCGAACCTAGCCACCATCTTGTAGGTAATGGCATGCTGGACACCAAAGACCCGATTTAACCCTTCCGTCTGACAGAAGTCAATGAGCATCTGCCTCAATTCTCCAAGCTGTGCCTCCAGCTCTTTTATCTGAGCCTGCAGGGAGACGTAACGCTCCACTGCTTCCACCTCCAGCCCCGGCAGGATAACCGGCACGGGTAACTCCGGTTTAGCTACCATAAACTGGTGCCGATAGTAAGGGCAGTGCTCCGGGAAATCGCAGGGGCAATACTGGTTCTCAATAGCAGGAAATACCCCCGCTGCAACATTTTCCGCCACCTTGAGCACCAGTTGTTTAGCTTCCTCAAGCTGCGCCTGACTCCTCGCGCCACGGGTGAAGGGCGTATTCGAGCGCAGGTGATAGAGGGTCAGCTTCTCCACGGGAAGCTGCCAGGTCTGCTCCGCCGCCAGTTGATACAGAGTCAACTGAAGGTTCTCGTCGAGGTCAGCCACCGTAAAGGGCTGAAAGGTTGTCTTATAGTCCACGATGGCAAGACCACCACTATCGAGTTTGTCTATGCGGTCGATGTAGCCCCTGAGTTTTACCCCCTCGATATCGATATAGAACAGCCGCTCCACGGCAAAGGGCATCCTGAAATTGGCACTGTGAGTCTCCCAGAATCTGGTCAGTATCTCCCGACCGTAGGCTTGATACTTCTGCTCCTCCTCCGGCGACTCATACCCTGCGGAGAGCCAGCTACTTTCGTAGAAATTCAGCAGTTCTTCCAGCATTGGGGGTGGCGGCACTTTCACCTTGAAGAAGAACTCAGCGCAGGCGTGGATGGTTGAGCCGAAGCTGAAATACCATTTGTCCTTCGGCTTCAGCTTATCAATATACTGCAGCTTATAGCAGAGAGGGCAGGACTGGTAGATAGAAATCTGGGTATAGCTAAGCGGCTCCACAACCCACAACCTCCAATCATTGCTGCCAACAGCACTTGGGTTACCTTAGGCTATTATAGACCATTTCTGTTTCATAATTAAGCCTTACGATTCTGTTTGGTTTTGGTTGCACCTGATGTTTAACCATCATTGCTTCGTCCTTCTTTGAAGGACTCGCAATGACAATGAACAACAACCAGATGCAAATAAAACCAGCCTGACTCTCAACTTGATATGACCACTCAAAACCCACTAACATTAAGCTACCGGGAGGAGAACTAATGGAACAGCCATCGTTACTGGTTGCCTTCGGCGCCGGGCTTCTATCCTTCCTTTCCCCCTGCGTGCTGCCGCTGGTGCCGGTCTACCTTGCCAGCCTGGCCGGTCCTGAGGTATTTGAGCCGAAAAGCCGCCGCTTCCGCCTGCCCGTCTTTCTCCACGCGCTCAGCTTTGTCATCGGTTTTTCCCTCATCTTCACGCTGTGGGGGGCGGGGGCAGGAATGGTGGGGGCAGCGCTCAGTTTATACCTCAACGTGGTCCGCCAGGTGTCCGGCAGCCTGCTGATTGCCCTGGGATTATTCCTTCTGGCGTCGACAAAGGTGCCCTGGCTCAACTTTGAAAAAAGGCTCGCCCCATCTCAGGGCGCCACCATTAGCTATCTCCGCTCCTTCCTCACCGGCGGCATCTTCTGTATCGCCTGGACGCCATGCGTGGGACCAATCTTAGCCGGCATTCTAGCCCTGGCGCTAAGCTCGGAGACAGCGGGGCAAGGTGCTTACCTGCTGGCGACCTACTCTCTGGGGCTGGGGCTTCCCTTCTTGGTTATCGGCGCCGCCTTCGACTCGCTAACGCCGTGGCTCAAGCGCGTCCACCGCTACTCCACCATCATATACCTCGTCAGCGGCATCCTGCTCATCGCCATCGGCATACTGGTGCTGATGAATAAGCTGATTTGGCTTTAGGCACGATTTTAGCGTAAAATATACTCGTAGGTTTGCCTATGAAGAAGACGCTAAAGATAGCACTGATAGCAATCTTATTCGTTGGGCTCTTACTGAGTGGCTGTTCAAGTAGTCCCGATAACCCGGGACCAGCAACGGCTACGGTAGGTGAAATAGCGCCAGACTTCAAGCTGCAAAACCTTGAAGGTAAGGCTGTTTCCTTGCGTAGCTTTGGAGATAAGCCGGTGCTGATTAACTTCTGGGCGACCTGGTGCAGCGCCTGCGTCTACGAGATGCCCTTTTTAGAGCAAATCCACGAGGAATGGTCAGAAAAAGGACTTGTCATGCTGGCAATCAACGTGGGGGAGAGCCCCGCCAAGATACAGAGCTTATTAAAGAGGTATAATTTCTCCATTCCTGTCCTCCTCGATACCACTGAGACAGTCGCCCGCAAATATGGCGTTACCGGATGGCCAACTACCTTCCTTATTGATAGGGACGGAGTAGTCCAGGACAGAGTAATTGGCGCCTTCCCCAACAAGGCAGAGATAGAAAAGAGGCTGAGCAAGATTATTCCATAAAGGAGACGAGAGATGGGTGACATTCTAGATGAAGCATACGCTATCGCCCAGTGCAAGGACTGTCCCTGGTATAAGTCCTGCGCCACACCGATGCGGTTCACGGTGGAAGATATTCGCCGTCAGATAGAGTCGTCGGCGCCGAGGATGGGCTTTCCCAACCAGGCTGACCTCGGCTGGCAGAATCTTCTTTCCAGCATGGCAACCGCCGCCCAGAACTCACTTGTGGAAGCCTGCCCCATCTTCATCGAACGCCTGCGCAAAAGCCCCGGGCTCGCTCAGAAACTCAAGGAAATCATGCAGAGCTGGGGCAAAGAAGAGGAAGCCTAAACTTACTTCAAGCGGGCAGCTTCGACCACCAGTTCACTGATGTCTCTGGCTTTAATGGTCTCCTCCGCTGCCTTTGCCTTCAGCGCATCTTCGAACATGGTGAGGCAATAGGGACATGCCGTAGCAACCACATTCACCCCGGCAGAGATAACTTCTTCGACGCGCCGGATGTTGACGCGCTTATCGGGGGGCTCTTCCAGCCACATATGCCCGCCGCCACCGCCACAGCAGAAGCTCTTATCATGATGCCTTGAGAGTTCGACCAGGCGGATGCCAGTCTCAGCCAAGATTTCTCTCGGCTCCTCGTAAATATCGTTGTAGCGCCCCAGATAGCAGGAATCGTGATAGGCAATGGCTATTCCCCCAAGCTCACCCACCTTTAGCCTGCCCTGCCGGACTAATTCAGCGATAAACTGGGTATGGTGCACCACCCCAAAGTTGCCACCAAACTGCGGGTATTCGTTCTGGAACACGTTAAAGCAGTGGGGGCAGGAAGCCAGTATCTTCTTCACATTATAGGTCTTGAAGATTTCGATGTTCTTCTGGCACAGGGTCTGGAAGAGGTATTCGTCTCCGGAGCGGCGGGCGGGGTCGCCGCAGCAGCTTTCCTCATTGCCCAGCACAGCAAAGTTCACCCCGGCTGCTTTCAGAATTTTAGTCACTGCCGCCGGTATGGCAATATTCCTCTCATCCAGAGCCGAGGTGCAGCCGACCCAGTAGAGCAAATCTATTTCTCCGCCAGCCTCCGAGGCTATTTTCACGTCAAGGTCTTTCATCCAGTCGATTCGTGATAGAGCGGTGCCGCGCATGGGATGTCCCCTGGTGCCGATGTTCATGAGAGCGCCCTGAAGAGTCTCGGGCATACGGCTCTGCTCGAGGACAAGGTTGCGGCGCATGTCCACGATTTTGTCTACATGCTGGACATAGATGGGGCAAACTTCATCGCAGGCGAGACAGGAGGTGCAGTCCCAGATGACCTCATCGGTAATTGCCTCCGAAATCATGTCACGGCGGTTGTCAACAGGCTTCGACACAAAAGGCAAGGGGTAGGTCTCATGCAGGTGCGTCTTGAGGTCCTGTATCACCTGCTTGGGAGAAAGCTTCTTACCACTTGCCCAGGCGGGGCAGGCGTCTTGACAGCGACCGCACTTGACACAGGCTTCAAGGTCGAGCAACTGCTTCGAAGTGAAGTTCTCTACCTTCGGCGTGCCGAAGGTCTCCGCCTTTTCCAGGTCGACGGGCACCAGCATTCCCTTGGGCGCCAGAGAGCGTGAGAAGATATTGAGCGGCGCGAGCCAGAGGTGGTTCAGCTTGGCGCGGCTAACAAGGATGTAGCCCAGAAAGACCAGCGCCGCGATAGTGTGAACGATTGCCCGGTGGTAGACCAGAATGAAGTTATTATGAGCGTCCGGGAAAATGAGAAAGAGGTGGGAGAAGGCATAGCCCACCGGCGACCACATCGCCCAGTCGGCGGGCGGGACACCAGCCGTGGCGATACGAAAGCCCTTCGCCATAAAGCCGGTGAGCATAATGAGAAACGCCCAGCCGAAAACAAGTGTATCACCCGGCACAGTATCGAGTCGTGATGGCTTGAGCACATAGCGGCGGAAGATTGCCAGAGCGCCGCCCACAAAGACCGCCACCGCCCCAATTTCCGAGGCAAGGGAAGCATAGAGAAAGACACTCTGCGGCGGATTGCTGATATCACCGGCGAAAGAGAAAATGCGGATGATCTTGCCCGTAATCAGAAGCACCGTCCCCCAGAAGATGAGGAGATGCATCCAGCCGGGGTAGGCTTCCTTCAAAGTACGAATGTGGACAAAGGCTACCGCCAGTGTCTCCAGCAAGCGCCTCCAGAACTCACCGGCACGTTGTTGCCAGTAGCCGAGCAGCTTGGGCACCGCTCTAAAGAATCCCAACAAGCCCGCGCCTTCCTTGCCTATCTGCAGAGTCCAGTAGAGTCGGCAGGCGCTGAAGGCAAACAAAGCAATAAGGACGACCAGCGCCAGCGCCGAGATGATAAGCACGCGGGAAAATATGTCATTGATATAAGGCAGTTGGCTTGCCCAGAAGAGTTCTCGCACCCTTGCCTCCTAAATACCCCCCGGATAAAAAGTGGTCAGATGAGCAATGAGAAAAACTGCCACCAGGCTGCCCACAACAGCCAGCGCCAGGCTAAGACCCTTAATATATTTCGGTCGAACACCAATGTCAGCCAGTATTAACTGCACACCGAGCAGCATAAAGTAAAGCACTCCTGCCAGTATCAGCCATTCGATAAAGATAGCCAACCCTCTCACCAGCACTTCCATATCTATCTCCTCATTAACGCCCTCAGCCGGCAGTCCGGACACAGGGTGAGATGTGAAACCTTTCTGTCGGAGAGCTTCCCTTTCAGAACAGTTAACATTGCCTGAGGAGCAATTGGTGCACCACACTCCCGGCACCGGATTAAGCTGTCCTCAAAGAGAACCACCGGCGGCTTATCCAAGCACTCCGGTTCCAGAACTTTTGTCAGATGGAGACAGTTTTCCGGACAGCTTTCCAGACATTGAGCGCAACCGATACATAATTTTTGAGAGAATAGCAAGTGATACCTGTCCTCTTCAGAAGAAAAGAACAGCGCTTCGGTAGGACAGCTTGAAGCGCAGAGCCTACACCCCGTGCAACGGGAGCTATCCAGTTCCAGCTTGCCGATGGGCAAAGGCAGCGCCAGAAACTGACGCCGCGTGACCTCTCTCTCTGGCTGGAGGAATTCACTTTTGTTCGCTTGACTCACGACCCCTTCGCCTCCACCTTCTTCGTTTCGCCTGCTTCTTCTTTAGCAGGCAACAGCTCAAAATGCCTCAGACCGACAAGATAAACAAGTCCGAGCAAAGCCACTATGCCCAGAGACAGGAAAACCTCGACTGGCATCAATGGGAAAAAGCCTACCTCGCCCCAGACGCCCTCGACCTGCCCCGGGTATAGATGCAAGGGATAAGCGGCACCGGGAATAACCAGGTAATACCTTTTCACAAATACCCCAATTACTATCAATGCTGAAGCTGTAACTACACCACGGACACTCTTCTTTGCTCCGGGATGGAACAAAATTGTCAACGGGATAACTATTCCAATACCTATCTGAAAAACCCAGAAAAGCCAGTTGAAAGGACCGAAGAGCATGAATACTGCTCCTTCACGAGCTGGCGAATAAACACTAGTTAATTCACCTATCACCATCAGCAGAAGGAGCCCGAGGAGAAGACTCTTCACTAGACCACCCAGCGAGGCTATCAGTCCCTCGCTGAGATGACGGTCAGTGAACTTGTAAATGATTACCAAAAGCACCACCAGCAGTGCCAGCGAGGACGCAAGAGCAGCGAAAATAAACTCAAAAGGACTCAACGGCGAAAACCACGGCTCCCGAGCAGCAATAAAACCAAATATTGCTCCCGTACCAGCGTGAGTGAGCATTGCCCAACCGAATGCCACCATCCCCATGACCATGCTAAATCTTTTCTTATTCGCAAAAAGGGATACTAGATAAATAACGGCACTGAGGAAGTAGGACGTGTAGAAAATTGCATTAATGGCGAACATTGAGAACATATTATTGAGATAAAATAGCATGAAAAGTCGCCAGAACTTTTCTGGACGACCCAGGTCCAAAGCGATGAAAACCATAGCTCCAAAGATTAAAACTATTGCCAGAAAGACAGCGGCGCGAATTACCTCCCTGTATTGCTCCTGCTTCATCACATAGATAAGAAAGGCAAGGATGTGAAGGCCAGCGCTAAGTCCTATCAAATAGATAGCCAGAACGATGGGCAGCCCCCAGGGTATAGCGTTGCTGCTGCCGAAGACCTGATGCCCGCTGATATAGCTGATGATAAAGCAGGCAAAGCCGACCAGCGTCAGCGCTGCCAGAACAGCAATAGTGATATAGTACTGCTTTGATTTACCTTCGATTGAGGAATAAGTCAACTCCATCTAATCTCCTCATCTGGGCAGATAATATACCTTTGGTTCCGTGCCCTGCTCCTCTCTAAGTCGGAATGAAGTCCGTGAAGCAAGCAGCCTAGAGACTTCACTTCCCGGGTCGTCCAGGTCACCAAACACACGGGCTTTAGCCGGACAGGCTTCAACACAGGCGGGGACGACCTCTATCCCCACCTTCTTGCCTTCCTCCAACGCCTTATCTATACGATGGAAGCAGAAAGTGCACTTCTCGACCACGCCATGCGTGCGATGCGGAAAGGGCCACGGGTCGATGGACTTCTTATCCGGCGGCAGGTCAGGTCGGTGATACTCCTTCTCCTCCTGCTCTTTATAATTAAAATTCCTGACGCCATAGGGACAGGCGACGATACAGTACTTGCAGCCAAGGCAGCGGCGGAAGTCCTGCATGACAATACCGTCCTCCCGCTTATAGGTTGCCTTGGCCGGGCAGACCTCAACGCAGGGCGGGTCGTCACAGTGCATACAGGGCATGGGAATGAACTCGATATTTATGGACGGGTACTGACCGCTGCTGGCAGCGATAACCTTATGCCAGTGGATTTCCGTGCGGCGCTTCTGTTCCTCTGGCGAGCCGTGAGGGACGTTGTTCTCCTCTTTGCAGGCGATAGAACAAGCCTGACAGCCGGTGCACTTATCCAGGTCGATGACCATTCCCCATCTTGCCATCTAACGCCTCACGCTCGATATATCCTGATTCGAGTATTAAAAGAAGCCGCCCCACCACTCAGGCGGTCGAATGCCACGCCGAG
>CAZHRL010000015.1:0-10691 GCA_964534815.1 uncultured Dehalococcoidales bacterium
TATCAGGGCAAGGGCGAACAGGACGGGCTGGCTTTCCAGAGAACTGATTAATATTTCATCCTTGCTCCAAAACCCTGAGAGTGGCCAGATGCCAGCCAAGCTCAACGAAGCGATGACAAAGGTGGCGTATGTCCAGGGCATTGCCTTACACAATCCGCCCATCTTTCGCATATCAAAGGTGCCGGTGGCATGATTCACGCTGCCTGCTCCCATGAAGAGGAGTGCCTTGAAGAAGGCGTGATTGAACAGGTGGAAGATACCGATAGCCACACCGCCTGTCCCCAGCCCCAGCATCATATAGCCAAGCTGGCTGATGGTCGAGTAAGCCAGCACCCGCTTGATGTCATTCATAACCAAGCCCATGGAAGCGGCAAAGATGGCAGTGAAGCCTCCAATGATAGCCACAGTTGTTAAAGCTTCTGTCGAATGCTCAAAGAGGGGATACATGCGGGCGACCAGAAAGACGCCGGCGGCGACCATTGTTGCGGCATGAATTAAAGCGCTGACCGGTGTTGGACCTTCCATGGCATCGGGCAACCACACATGGAGCGGGAACTGGGCCGATTTACCCACGGCGCCAGCAAAGATGCCGATAGCTGCCCAGGTAAGTGTGGCACCGGCCAGAGTGCCGGCGACCGCCAGACTATGCAGTTCCAGAATATCAAAGGTGCCGGTATTGAGGAACAGTATTAATATGCCTGCCAGGAAACCGAAATCACCGACGCGGGTAACAATAAAGGCTTTCTTGGCAGCATTCGCTGCCGATGGTCTATGGAACCAGAAGCCGATAAGGAGATAGGAACATAAGCCCACCATCTCCCAGAAGACAAAGGTGAAGAGCAGATTATCCGAGAGCACCAGTCCCAGCATGGAAAAGGTGAAGAGAGACATAAAACTAAAGTAGCGGTGATAGCCCGGGTCGCCGTGCATGTAGCCCTGTGAATATATCTGTACCATCAGGCTGACAGTAGTGACTACGATGAGCATCACCGCGGTGAGCGGGTCGAGTATCAAGCCCAGGTGAATGGTGAGCCCATCAATAGCCGCCCAGCTGATATCGGGGAGCACTATTTCGTGCCCGTGGGCCGCCATTACCGTCGACAGGGCATAGAGAGATAGCCCAAGTGAGACCAGCAGAGCGGTGATGATGATGTAACCGCTGAGTTTCGGCTTGTTATTAAAAAACGGTCTGAGAATAAAGGAGATGATGCCGAAGGAGAAGAGCGGCAGCAGCATGATAAGCCAGACCAGAGTAGGTGACATTACAGTTTCCTTAACACCTCTTCAATAATATGTTCTTTGTCCTTGGGCACCAGGATACGATAGGTAGCTGCTTCCTGTCCTTCGGGCAGCCCAGAGACGGGCATAATGCGGGTGGGAACCCCTTCGCCCTCGAAGAGTTCCTTCCACATTTCCGCTATCATTAAGCTTTTTACTTTCTTAACTTCTGTCCACATTGTTACCACTTCATCAGGTCAATCTTGGTCGAATCTATGGTTTCACGGCTGCGATAGATAGCCATGATAATAGCCAGACCAACGGCGGCCTCCGCTGCTGCTACCACCATAATGAACATGACGAAGACCTGCCCGGTGAGCTGCGTCGGCACGATATAGCGCGAGAAAGCCACCAGGGCAATACTCACGGCGGTAAGCATAATCTCGATGGACATGAGAATAATAATGGCATTCTTTTTCACCAGAGCTCCATACAGCCCGATGGAGAAGAGAATCGCCGATAATATCAGGTAATGCTCTAAACCTACCATTTACTTCTCCCTCACCAGAACAATCGCTCCCAGGACAGCGCCAAGCAGAAGAACCGCAGCAATTTCCACTGGCAGGATGAAACCATTTTCCCCGAAGAGCTTAAGAGCTAAAGCTGCTGTTGTTGGTTCAACCGGTAGCTCGGTAGATATTTGCCAGGGAGTAGCGAGCATGGTGTAAATCACTACGCCCAGAAATACTAACGCCACGATAAGGGCGGGGATTTTCAACTTGTTGGCGGGACTGCCTCGCTGCACCTCTCTGGTCATCATGATGGCGAGAATAATCACAACGGAGATGGCACCAACATAGACCAGAACCTGTACTGCGGCGAGGAAGTCAGCGCTGAGGATAACATAGATTCCTGCTACCACCAGGAAGCATAGCACCAGTGCCAAAGCAGCACGGAAGACATTGCGTAGCAGGACTACGGCAAGCGCCGCTCCCACCGCTACTACCGCTAACGTCCAGAAGGCAATACTAAGTCCCATTACTCTTCCTCAAAAATCCTCTCAAGAAGCAGTGTCTGCTCTGGCAGTTTTTCAGCAATCTCTGGATGGGCATAACCACTGGGTTGTCTCTCCTTTGATGCCAGCAGCGCTTCGTTGGTCTGGATTACCTCAGCCCGGCGATATTTTGCTCTTTCATAAGCATACCCCATAAAGAGCGCGTTGTAAGGGCAGGCTTCAACACATAGACCACACTGGATGCAGTAGCCGGTGTCGACCTCAATCTTTTCGACTTTGTATTTATTCTCCACAGCATTTACCGAGGTAACAATCTGTATTGCTCCCAGAGGACATGTCTTGGCACAGGTAGCGCAGCCGGTGCACTTTATGTTGTCCCAGACGAGTTCATTGCCACGGATTCGCCGTGATGTATGCAGTCTCTGCTCGGGGTATTGCACCGTGACAGGATGGCGGAACAGGTGCTTCAGGGTCACCATCATGCCTTTGGCAATGCCTTTACCGTATCGTTCGAACTTCAACTCTACCCCATCCTAACCGGAATAATTTAGACCAGAGCAGTATCAGCACTGCTGCGATAGCAAAGTTAACAAAGATAAGGAACCAGGGCAAGCCTTCTGGCCAGACCAGCACTTCGGTGCCGGTGATGACCAGATTAATCAGAGCCAGCGGGAAAAGGAACTTCCAGGCAAGTGCCATAAGCTGGTCTATTCTGACGCGGGGCACCGTGGTACGTATCCACACCATGAAGAAGAAGACTGCCCCAATTTTGATTAAGAACCAGAGCCAGGGCGGCAGCCAGGGTCCTCTCCAGCCACCGAGAAAGATGGTAGCGGTGATGGCAGAAATCGCCAGGGCTTCGCCATACTCCACCAGATAGAACAGGGCGAACTTCATGCCCGAGTACTCCGTATGGAAGCCAGCCACAATCTCGGAATCGGCTTCAAGGAGGTCAAAGGGGGCACGGTTAATTTCGGCACTGGCGCCGATGAAGAAAATAAGGAAGGCAAGAGGCTGGAAGAGAATGAACGGGAGTGTCTGAGCCAGCACAATCTGGTTCAGAGAGAGTGAGCCAGCAATGAGCACTACGCCGACAATTGAAATCACCACCGGGATTTCATAGCTGACCACGGAAGCAACGTCACGCATGGCGCCGAGCAAGGCGTATTTATTGCTCGAGCCCCACCCCGCCATAAATATCCCCACCGCCGTAACGGAGCTTACCGCCACAACATAGAGAATACCTATGTTCAGGTCGGCGAGCAGCGCCCCGTTCTGGAAAGGCACTACGGCAAAAACCAGCAGCACCGGCGTGAAGGCGACGATGGGTGCCAGCCAGTGAACCAGCCTGTCAGCTTTCGCCGGGATAATATCTTCTTTAATAAGCACTTTCACAGCGTCCGCTACTGGCTGCAGCAGTCCGAAGGGTCCCACGCGATTAGGCCCAATGCGAGCCTGCATGCGTCCCATGCCTCTTCGCTCAAACCAGATGAAGCCCATCACCAAGGTAAGTACAAACGCCAAGATGATAACGGTGAATACCAGCCAGTGCCACCAGAATCCCCCCGGCCAATCAGGAGGCAGGGAAGCTGCTCTAAATAGCGTATTGATTCCCGGATTACTCAAGACCACTATCTATCCACCTCACCCATGGTAATATCAATGCTGCCAAAGATAATGATGGCATCGGCGACTTTCCAGCCGATTATCATTTCACGCAGCGCCGTCAGGTTGAGCAGGCTTGGTGCACGGATATGGCAGCGGTATGGAGCGATAGAATTATCGGATACCAAGTAAAAGCCGAGTTCACCCTTTGGTGCTTCAATGCGCCCGTAGGCTTCCCCTATGGGCGGCCGGAGCAGATGTGGTACTTCACTCTTTATTTCACCGGATGGCATTTGTGGCATTGCCTGCTTGAGGATGCGCAAGCTCTGCCGTATCTCCTCAACTCTCACCCGATATCGGTCATAACAATCCCCCGCCGTACCGGTTGGAATATCAAATTCAAAGCGGTCGTATAGACAGTAAGGGTCTGCCTTGCGTATATCCCACTTAACCCCGCTAGCGCGTAACACCGGTCCGCTTGCGGAGACATTAATTGCCGGTTCCTTTGGGAGAATGCCCACACCCTTGGCGCGAGCCAGTAATATTTCATTTTGAGCTAGAAGCTGTTCATATTCATCAATGAAGTGCGGCATGGTGTCAACGAACTTGGCTAGAGCCGGCATGAATTCATCGGGGATGTCCTGATTGAAGCCGCCAACACGCATATAGTTGTAGAGCAAGCGCTGACCACTGAGCATTTCAAATAGGTCGACGATTTTTTCTCTTTCACGGAACATATACAAAAACGGGGTGAAATATGCTCCACAATCGTTCAAAAAAGCACCAACGGCTATGAGATGACTGGCGATACGTTGTAGCTCAGCCAGAATTACGCGCAAGTATTGAGCTCGCTCCGGGACAGAAATGCCAGCCAGCTTCTCCACTGCCAGAACGTAAGCCATGTTGTTGCTCATCGAAGCCAAGTAATCCAGCCTGTCAGTTAAAGAAATAACTCCAGTATACGTGCGTTCCTCAGCCAGTTTCTCAATACCACGGTGCAGGTAGCCAAAAACCGGCTCCAGGTCAATAATTACTTCCCCATCGAGGGTTGCCCTCATTCGGAATACCCCATGGGTACTCGGATGTACCGGTCCGATATTGAGAACAAAGGGCTCGGTTCTCAGTGTCATTAGCTTGTTAATATCCTCTCTTGAGACATTCCACCTTTATAAATAATCCTTACGCAGCGGGTGACCTTTGAATCCCTCCCACAAGAAAATACGCTTCAGGTTAGGATGCCCCTCAAATCTAATACCCATAAGGTCGTAGATTTCCCTCTCCTGAAAATCGGCACCCCGCCACAGACTGACCACTGAGGGTAAAGAAGGATTGTCCCGTCCATAACAACGGGTCTTAAGTGTCAGGGCATGGTTATTTTTTAGCGATGTTAACTGATAAATCACTTCAAAATAGTCGTAGTAATCAACCGCTGTAATTGCGTTGAGATAATCGAAATCATAATCAGGGCTATCCTTTAGATATTTAGCTACCGCAAATAGCGTCTCACCCTTTATGACCAGGCTATTATTCTCTGCCTCAACAATAGCTTCCGGAATGTGCTTGGCTATCTTCTTAGCAACTTCCAAACCAGCTAAAAATTTCATAGCCTTATTCTGATTTCTTCTGCTCTAGGAGAGGTATAGACATCTTATTGCGCATCTTGGATATCTTATGATGCAACATTCTTATACCGTGAATCAGAGCTTCAGGGCGAGGTGGGCACCCCGGGACATAAACATCTACCGGGACTATTAGATTATATCCGGGGACCACGTTATAAGAGGAACGGAAGATACCCCCGCTTATGCCGCAAGCTCCCATGGCTATCACCCACTTCGGTTCAGGCATCTGGTCGTAGATTCGCCTTACGTTAGGTGCCATTTTCCAGGTTAGGGTGCCCGCTGTAATCATCAGGTCAGCCTGGCGTGGAGAGGCACGGAGAATTTCCATACCAAAGCGTGAGAGGTCAAAACGCGATGCATTGGCAGCAATAAACTCGAAGGCACAACACGCAGGAAAGCAGATTGCCGGCCAGAGGGAGGCGCGCCTCGACCAGTTGAGAATAGCATCGATGGAAGCTATGAGCACATTGGCGCTCGGTCCTTCTTGCAGCCACCTGTCCGGGTCAGGTATGGGCTGCTGCGACTTTGCCTTCAGTGATTCGATAAATTCGCCTTCACTCTTGTCGAGTTCTTCCGCAGAATAGACATCTATCCCTTCGGCTACTTCCATTCCAGCACCCTCTTCTTCCAGGCATAAACATACCCTACTGCGATAAGGATGATAAAAACTAGCATCCCGATGAACCCGAAGAGCTTGAGCTCCCTCAGATTAACGGCCCAGGGATAGAGGAAGACGACCAGAATGTCAAGCGCAATAAAGACCAGCGCGTAGAAGTAATAGCGGAAGTTGAACTGCACCCAAGATTTGCCTATGGTCTCCATACCGCACTCATAGGTTGCCATTTTGATGGGGTTGGGTTTATGGGGAACAATGCCGATAAATCTCAGGAAAAGCGGGATGAGAAGAGTGGTAGCAGCAAAAAGAAGAGCAACTATAAGGAATAGTCCGATGTAACTGAAAGTTACCAGCAACTATTTTTCTCCATTACTGAGAAAATGCTGGAAGCTAGTATAGCATACCTTGCTTCTTTAAAGCAAGAGGCGTTTGAAAGAGGTTGTTTAGCAACTTGCAAGACAGAAGCCCGAATGGGTCATTGCGAGTCCTTCTGTCGAAAGGAGGCGAAAAGCGCATCAGGTAGAGGACTGATTAAACAGATGGAAATTGAATAGGAAAAGGTGTAGACTAATACGGGAGGTAGCAAATGAATTATCTCAGAATTGTTGTTCCTGCTATCGTCACCGCCGGTTTGACTGCGGGCATTATCTTTCTTGCCCGATGGATAACCGGACTTGTTCCCGAAGGAGAATGGGCCGCCTTAATCAGAGCCATTCTGGTCTTGTGTATTGTTTTGGGGACTCTCCTCATCATTGCCTGGTCAGCCTATTTCACCTACGCCATCAGGAAGTCTATTAAGGAATAGCTTCTGAATCAAAAAACGAATAATTATCAAAAGCAAAGACCTATCTGTACTGGCGAGGATAAAGAGAGCGTCTCTTTTCTTTAATATTGGGGCTGTTTTCGTTCAAGAATGCGGATTATTGCGGGCAAAGCAAAAGGACATCATATAAAAGCACCTAAAAGGACGGCAACCCGCCCTGCCACAGGTTTGGTGCGTGGTGCTATTTTCGCCATTCTGGAGAACATGGCTGCCGATTGGACATACTTGCTTGATTTGTTTTCTGGTAGCGGCGCCTTGGGTATTGAAGCTTTAAGCCGCGGCGCCGGCTGGGTTGACTTTGTTGAACATAGCCCACAGTGTTGTGCTATAATTAAGCAAAATCTGGAAAAAACAAGGCTGGAAGCTCAGGCACATATATATTGCTGTAATGTCGCCCGGGCTATTCAATTTTTAGATAAGGAGTATGGTATCATATTGATAGACCCGCCCTATTCCGACTCCTCAATCGGCAATCTGGTGTCGCAACTGGCGGAGTCCAAACTGGTAGGGTCAAAAACGATTGTGGTAGTGACACACTCTCCCCGACTTACACTGGAACCAACCTATGCTTCATTAAAACTCATCAAAGAACACCGCCATGGGGATAGTTGTATTGCGATATATAGGAAGGAGGACAGGTCTTGACCACTGCTATCTATCCCGGTAGCTTCGACCCAATAACTAATGGACATCTTGACATTGCTGTTCGGGCAGCGCGACTTTTTGAGAAGCTTATCATTGGGGTCTACGCAACACCAAACAAGCACCTTCTTTTTTCCACCGAAGAGAGAGTGGAGCTGGTAAAGAAGGCTTTGGCTCATTTACCCAATGTTGAGGTGGTGGCTTTTGCCGGGCTAACCGTTAATTTTGCCAAGAAAGTGAATGCACAAACGCTGGTACGTGGACTTAGGATGAGCGGCGATTTCGAGCGAGAATTTGATATGGCTATGATGAATAAAAGGCTATTCCCTGAGTTAGAACTGGTCTGCCTCATGGCAAATCCAGAGTACCAGTTTCTTAGCTCCGGTCTGCTCAAGGAAGCTGCCAGCCTGGGTGGCAATATTGAAACTCTTGTTCCCAAATATGTGGCTGATGCCCTGAGAAAGAAAGTAGCGGAACGGCAAAGTGCCAGACTTGCCAGAAGCAGTGGCACGAGACAGAAGTAAGGCAAATCTAAAAAATAGGAGGTATGAATGGCATACAAAATCACCGACGACTGTATTAGCTGCGGAGCCTGTGAGCCGGAGTGTCCGAACCAGGCAATCAGCGAGGGAGAGACCATTTATATCATCGACCCCGATAAATGCACCGAATGCGTTGGTGCTCATGCGTCCTCAAAGTGCGTGGAAGTTTGCCCTGTTGATTCCTGTGTTCCCGACCAGGACCACAAGGAATCCAAAGACCAGCTACTAGCCAAGTGGCAGAAGCTGCATCCGGGCGAAACCCCGAAGACCAGCTAGCACCGGTCAATTAAAAGATAATTATCGACAACTGTATTCATTCCCCTTCTTTAAGGTGGAGGGGGATGAATTTTTTATTGGAAGAAGGAGCGGATGATGCCAAACTTGTCCGGTATCAGGCTGAGCGCCCCGAAAAAGCGTTCCAGCAGTATCGTTGCCAGGCTCGATTCGGCAACCGCCGACGAAATATCTAGAAACTTGACGCCAATGGCAAGGAAAGCGCCACAGAAGATAGCTCCGAACAGTAAGCCCAAGATAGCACCGCCCAGGTAATTGACCCAACCGAGCATTACCGCGGAGGTAATCCATTTTAATGTCCGGGCAAGCAAGGTAGCGATGACCATCACCCCCAGCAGTATCAGGGCAAAGGCAACAATCTCCGCTGCCTCTTGGCTTGGGATGAAGGTAAAATAGTTAGCCAGAGGCACCGTAAAACGCCCCGCCAGCACTATCCCGACTACAATCCCTACCAGGGACAGGACCGCCTTGATAAGTCCGGTCAGCAATCCGATAAGTGTGGAAATCGCCAGAATGACAATGATGCCAATATCAATCAGGTTCATCTCTCATCATCCATAGCGTAGCGCGTCAATCGGGTTCAATCTGGCGGCTCTCATTGCCGGGTACATGCCGGAGGTGATACCGATAAAGAATGAGACTGAGACTGCCAGAAGCACAATATCGGGTGAGACTACTGCTCTAAGGGTTGTGCCGCTGATGTCAATTTGCGAGATTAGGAATGACACTAGCCAGCCGCCGGCAATGCCGATGGCGCCGCCAGCAGAACTGAGCATGGCAGCTTCGAGCAGGAACTGAAGCAGGATATCCCTTCGTTTGGCGCCAACCGCTTTGCGTATACCGATTTCTCTGGTACGTTCCGTTACCGAGACCAGCATAATGTTCATAATGCCAATGCTGCCCACCAGAAGGGAGATGCTGGCAATCGCCCCGAGGAATATGGTAAAGATGCCGGTTATCTGGCTCAATACCCCCAGAATCTGCTCCTGGCTTACCACGGCAAAATCGTCATCTGCTTCAGAGGTGATGCGGTGACGCTTGCGCAAGAGGGTCTCGATATCTTCTTTTGCCAGCTCAATGTTTTCAGCACCGGCTATTTGAACGGCAATTGATTGTACGGCACTTTCGCCCCTGACGTTGCTCCCGGTAAAAAGCCGGCTCTGGTAGGTGGTTATGGGCACCACGACGACGTCATCCATACTGAATCCGAATAAGGCTCCACCTTTCGCTTCGAGGACACCGATTACGGTGAAGCGTTTGTTCTTTAGCTTGACTGCCTGCCCTATCGGGTCGCTGGATTCGAATAGTTCCTTGGCAGCGTTACTGCCCAGAACCACCACCATATCTCTGGTGGCAACGTTCCGGTCGGAGATAAACTCCCCCGTTGCCATTTTGTAACCATAGGCATTGAGGAATGCCGGCGTGGAACCCTCAATGACACTGGAGAGGTGTTCATCTCCAACCACCACATCAACGAAGTTTTCATTGGTTGCTGCTACGTTTAACACAGACAGCAACTCAGCGATGGCTTCAGCATCGCTGAGTGTGAGGCTGGGAGTGGCAAATACTGGTGAAAGTCCGGCAGCACCCGGAGCTTCCGGGTTGCGGGGCTGGACAAAGACGACATTGGAGCCAAGCTCGGAAAAGGTGGAAGTAATCGTCGCCTTCGCGCCCTGACCTACTGCCATCAGGGTGATTACTGCTCCCACGCCAATGATGATGCCAAGCATGGTCAGCGCTGAGCGCAGCTTGTTGGCGTAAAGCGATTTGACGGCAATGACGAAAGATTCAATAATCTTCAATTGGCGTCCCTTTGCCAGTCAGAGATAGCTTTAACCTGACTGAGTAATCTTCTTATCACTGGCGACCTTTCCATCCATGAGGCGAATAATGCGTCGTGCCTTGGCGGCAATATCCATCTCATGCGTCACGATGATTACGGTAATACCTTCCTGATTAAGTTTGCTGAAGATGGAGAGAATCTCAGCACTGGAAGTGGTATCCAGGTTGCCGGTAGGCTCATCGGCGAGAATGACAGACGGATTGTTGACCAGGGCCCGGGCGATGGCGACTCTTTGCTGCTCGCCGCCGGAGAGTTCCGTAGGTTTGTGCTTCGCTCTCGGGGCAAGCCCCACCCGCTCCAGCGCCTCCATCGCTCTCTTATGTTTGGAGTAGCTACCGCTGTAGATGAGCGGCAGTTCTACGTTGGACAGGGCCGCGGCGCGGTAGAGGAGGTTGAAGTCCTGGATAACAAAGCCAAACTTCCTGTTCCGTAGTTCCGCCAGCTTGTTATCACCAAGGCGGCTGATGTCGC
>CAZHRL010000016.1:0-10598 GCA_964534815.1 uncultured Dehalococcoidales bacterium
AGGCTAGCATCCCCTGGATTCTTTATCCATTAGGGTTTCTTCCTCAGGGTTAACTCCAAAATCCCGTTCCTAAATGAGGATTCCATTGATGTAGCATCTACCGGCGAGGGGAGCAGAATCTCCTTACGGTATTTCCGGTCTTTAGCCTCAGCAGAGAGGCTGAGAATATCATCCTTGACCTCCAAGTGAATGTCTCCTTCCGCCACACCAGGAAGTTCAGCAACCACCACCAGCTTATCTCCTTCGTCAAAGACATCAGCTATTGGTTCTCTGACTTCAGCGACCACTGCTCCCTTCTCCGTGGCTTTAATATTACCAAACTGTTCAATAACAGGCTTTCCGCCCAGTCCCATCTTGATGCTGAAGCCATATACTCCCTTGACCTTATCACCCAAGCCTATTATCTCTCCGCTGCGGGTGTATTCTTCCTCTCCTCGCTCAGCCATTCTGGAGACGAGGTCAAAGAGATTGCTGATTCCCTTGAACAAGCTACCAAAGCCAAATTCAAACTCCCTGCCTGCTTTCCTCTTTTCTTCAGCCATAGGCGCACCTCCCAGTTTATTTCTCAGTTCCTCCAGCTTGAGATTCAAAATGGGCAACGGCTTGGTTAAGCCCTCCTCCCAGCGCCTGACCGTCTGTAGGGAGACGCCGAGAAGCTGAGCAAACTTCTCCTGAGATAGATCGAGTTCTACGCGCAGCCCTTTGATTTGTTTGTTCTTCATACCCCACCTCGACACATATTATAACATTTGATAAAACATATGTCAATACCTCTGTCAGGTTTTCTGGGGAATACGAGCCAAAATGTGTCTAATAAATGGTGGTAATAGCTGCCACAGTTAACAGTGGAGATTGAGCAGTAGATAAGAGAGCGGATAATGCTTTTCTTTGGTGAAGCGCAGAATTATTGTTCTTTATCTGTTGTCACGAGCAGAGCGTCAATGAAGCGACCGAGCCTGACTTCAACGTGGATTTCCTCTTTCTCTACCATGACCACAAATTCGCCGTTGGGGAACTCCCAGCTAGCCCTATGCGGGGTCTTTAACACCTTGATATTCTGGATTGAGGGGGAGGCTGCTTTAGGCGGGGAAGGCTGCCTTCGAACAGGGGTCACTGACTGTACTTTAAACCGAGAGGTATCTTCTGGATTGACCGGAACCATCCGATGACTTCTGGCTCTAGTGGCTGAAGCCCTGTGTACTGGCGGGATACTCCTTAAAGGCATGTTGCCATCCTTACCTATGCTAGCATAATTGCCGCGGATAAAACGACATGGATTGGAGGCAAACCAGCGCTATTATCTCCATCTTAATTCGCCAAATGGCGAATGTCAAATCTCTTCCGGTTCTTGGCACCTTCAGTTACATCTTAATCTATGGGCATTAAATAAACATAAAAATCTGATTTACATCACGTTAAACTTTGGGTGGTATTAAGCGATGGTCATAGTTAAACCAATGAAAAGGAGCTCACTCTACTTTAGTAAAGGGGAAAGGAGAACAGAGATAGCTGTGGGAAAGGTCGTATGCCTTTGAGATGAGAGGGTGGGGTGTCAGAGTAGAGGCTAGGCGAGCTATGCCTTTTGTCCGGCGCCGTTCCGCAGCCTTGTAGACATCGTTTCCAGCAGTTGTTTCAACTCGGCGCTGTGATGTCTTATCTCATCACCCGGAGCGTTAGATAGAGTCTCCTTGACCCTGAGTGCGGCTCGCTGGATTTCCTCGGCGGGTGCTTCGGCATGCGACCTGCGGAGCTCTTCCGTAAGTATCTCAGCAGCGCTGATGAGGTTGCCAGCTTCAATGCCGGCTTCGAGTAGTGTCCTTTTGGCGCTGTCCTCCGTAGCAGCCGCTTCTGCCTCAGTGAACAGGCGCTGTATTTCCTGCGGAGCAAGCCCTTTTGCTGAGGTAATCTGGAGGCTTTGACTACTCTCAGTGAGCAGATCGGTGGCGGCTACGTGGATGATACCATCAACGTCTGCAGCAAAGGTAACCTCAATCTTGGGTATTCCGCTAGGTAGTGGGGGAATGCCATTGAGGTGAAAGCGGCCAAGTGAAATGTTGTCCACAGCCAGTTCCCTCTCCCCCTGCAAGATGTGGATGTCCACCGAGGTTTGGTTATCGCTGGCGGTGGTAAAGATGCGCGATGCTGTTGCCGGTAGTGGCGTGTTTCTGCGGATGATTCTGGCGAAAAGTCCCTTCTGGGTTTCAATGCCCAAAGAGAGAGGCAGCACATCCAGAAGAACTGCTTTATCAATCATGCCGAGCAACATTCCTGCCTGAATGGCGGCGCCTAAGGCCACGGCCTCATCAGGATTGAGGCTCTGGTAGGGCACCTTCTCAAAGAGCTGTCGGGCGAGTTCTCGAACGGCGGGCATCCTGGTGGCTCCCCCTACCAAGACAACCCGGTCGATGTCGTGGGGTGTCATCTCGGCATCACTCAGAGCCTGTTGGGTTGGGGCAACTAACTTTTGCAGCAAATCTCGGGTTAGCTCCTGAAACTTTTCTCGCGTGAGAGTTGTCTCTGGGTGTTTCGGGTTAGCTACATTTCCCTCAATATGTGGTAAGTAGAGAGAAGTAGATAACCTTTCGGAGAGGTCAATTTTGGCTTTCTCCGCCGCCTCCCTTAATTTTCGTCTAGCTATTCTATCCTTGGGGAAATCGGTTTCGTAAATTGTTTGGTATTGCTCTGCTAGGTAGTCGGCTAGCCGCTGGTCAAAATCATCCCCGCCCAGCCAGGTGTTGCCGCTGACAGCCCGCACTTCAAAGATGCCTTCGCCCAGTTCGAGGATAGAGACATCGAAGGTGCCACCACCCAGGTCCCAGACCAGTACGGTATGTATATCTTCCCGGTTAAGACCGTAGGCTAGGGCGGCAGCCGTGGGCTCGTTAATAATCCTGATTACCTCCAGACCGGCGCTGATGCCTGCCTCCTTGGTTGCCTGGCGCTGGCGGTCATTGAAATAGGCAGGCACAGTAATGACCGCTCTGTCTATCCTTTCCCCAAGATAGCGCTCAGCGTCTGTCTTGACCTTCTTTAGAATCAGGCTGGAAATTTCCTGAGGCGTATATTCTTGGTCGCCAAGGCTCAATTTATAGTCGGAGCCCATGCGTCTTTTGATGGAGCAGATGGTCCTTTCGGGATTGACGACCGCCTGGCTCTTAGCCGCCTGCCCCACCAGAACCTGCCCCCCCTCGGTAAAAGAGACTACCGAGGGGGTGAGCCGTTGGCCTTCAGCATTGGGGATTAGCTTCGGTTGTCCATTTTCAATTACAACGATCTTAGTGTAAGTAGTTCCAAGGTCAATTCCGATGGCTTTAACCATCTCCCGGGCCTCTAGCACAATTCCCTGTCATTCTCTGATTACCACCGGGCAAATTGGAGGGACATTCTCTTTTCGATGCTCCCTCTCCCACAGGCGCGTGCGTTCATCCCAATCTGCCATCACTCCGTATTTCAGCATGGTCTCCATCCCGGCTAGGGCGGCTCTGAGATTAACCCCGATGAGAGGGACACCAGCCAGTGAGATGATGAGGTCGGCGTTAATTACCAGCCCCTTATCTAAGACCCTATCTAGCAGGTCAACCAGTGTAGCCTGTGAATGGCGCATCGGCTCCATAAATACCTTCACTAACCAGACCCGACAAAGCTATAGGGAGGCCAGGGCCCGGTAAAACGCACCGAAAAACCCTCCAGGCTGTTTATCCTGTCCAGTTCCTCCCCTAGTTCGGCATACCTGTCTTTGTGAACCAGACAGGAGAGGTTCATAATCATTTGCAAGCCTGGCTCTGCCTTCTTTGTCTTTTCTACACGAACATCATCAGCGTATTTACGGATGCGGGCGTAAAAATCCTTAAAGCATTCGTCGGCTTTGCTTTCCATTTCGTGCTTGACGAGGTTTTCCAGCCTCTGTCGGTACATATAGGCTAAGCCTTTTGGTTTGGTCTTAATTTCCTCCTCCAAATTTCTTATCTCTGAGCTTGTGTGGGTTAGATTTTGGGCAACGAGCTTGGGGTTCCAAAAGACCTGCACCCCGTACTCAGCCTTGCCCCTTAACTCTCCGATTTTGCTTTTGAGTCTTTCGTACTCCTGCTCAAGCCAGTCCTTCACATTCTGCTCAGCGCTTTTCTGCGCTTCCCCCCGAATTATAGTGTCAAAGCCCATGGGCAGCACCGTGCCCCATCTCTCCCAGGCGGCTTCCACTACCTGTTGGTGTGTCCTGACCCACGCTTTCACCACCTCCCTGTCTTCTGACCGATAGGGCTGCGCCAAGCAATGGTGAACCACGGCGCAAACGTCTTGACAGGGGATGGTGTAAACCTTGTTGCCCTCAAGACCAATTTTCCCCAGGCTCACCTTTCCACCAGCATCGGCGATGCAGTAAAGATAACTACCCTCTTCTATGGCCACCTGAGTGCCTGCCAAGACCTTCGTTTCTTCGCTGAACTGCATTTTTAAACCTCTTTGCTCCATTTTTCAGGGTCTATCATCCTGTCAAGGATGTCGTCCACGAGCTGGTCAAGACCGTCTCTTACCGACCTGACCGACTCAATGATGCCCTGTTCCTCTTTTATCTCTTCAATCGCTGCATCAAGCTCCATAAGTGCCTCACCCAGCCTTTCTATTTCCTCCTCGGTCAGGCTTCCTCCTTCTATGCGCTTCATCGCCTGGAGCTTAAGTGCGTCCCTGATTATCTCAACCAGGGCAATCACCAGCCCGAGAACACCGTGCTTGAGGCTTTTCTCATCAAGACTGATTACCAAGTCTCTAGCTCACCTTTAACTAGCTTTTCTTCTGTAGATGAATTTCCAGGATTCCGTTGCGGCAGGTCGCTTTCAGACTGCTCTCCTCGACCGATGACCTCAACTGGATCTTCTTGAGGTATTTTCTGGGAGCAGCGGGCTTTGCGGCAAGGATAAAAACATCATCCTTAACTCTGAGCTCCAAGTCAGCCATCTCCACACCGGGAACTTCAGCCACAATTACGACCTCCTCAGCCTCATGAAAAACGTCTACGGCTGGCTCAATAGCTTCAAGCGGCTCTGATACTTTTCTTCTGCCTCTCTTTTTGCCCAGCGGTTGGGCAGTTCCAATATGGTACTCCCTTTCTCCAAGTATACCGCCCGTCTTGACGTAACCTCTGACGCTAACACCTCCCTGTCTCCATTCCTCATCGGTCAGCGTTTCCTTACCGCCAGCTTTCTTTAGCTTTTCCCTTAGCTCTTCCAGCCGGTCCTTTACCTCTTCAGGAGAGGAGATAAGCTTGCCCAGATCTAGCGTAAGGCCAAGGATATTAAGCGTGCCGCCAATGACTTCAGAGATGTCTGACTTCTTATCTTCTTTCTTCATGGGAACCTCCTATCTTGCCTTTATCTGGGAAATTTCTTTGTGCCCGTTGCCGGGGAGAACTTGCTGCCAAGCCGATGTATCCATCCTGGTTCCTGAGGGGAACTCCAGGCCGTATTTAGCCGCAGTTTCAAATGACGCCAGAGCTGCCCTGATTTTAATCCCGAGAAGTTCAACACCGACCACGGAAACGGTAATATCGGCGTTAATCACCAGCCCCTTATCCAGTATCCGGTCAATGACGTCAGCCAGGGTACCAGCAGTAACCTTTTGTGCTTCTAAAGCCATGATTTCCTCCTCTCCGACCTGACTCCTGTGGAGTCCTCACTCTTTAACCACAATGTTGACGAAGCTATAAGGGGGGGCCGGGCCCACGTACTTAAATTCAATTCTATCGCTAAAGCGGGCGGCGAGCTTTCCTACCTCTAGATCAAATTCTTTCTCCCGGGTCCGGTCAACCAGAAAGGCGGCATTCATGAGCATGCCATCACCATAGGTCGTGTTAAGGCAAGAAACAGCGGCGAGTGACCGTAGTGGCTGAAGCAAAACTTCCCTCTCCTCAACCCTTTTCTGCTCTAAAGCCATTTTTAGCTTCTTGCTGCCAGCACCCTTGGCCGAACCGCCTCCCATCATGTCTCCTGATGCCTTTGTCGCTACATTTGCCCGGGCTATTTCTTGAAAAATAACGCCCATATCCTTCCACAGAGCTTTAAGGCCTAATTCCACCTTGTTATCCAGCGCCCGGAGCAACTTCTTAAACTCAAAGTAGCGTCGGCGAAGGAGACTGCGGATTTCCTCAGCACTCGGGGCAACGATGTAGAACCTCACTGGCAGAAGGGTATGGTCTCTCATTACTGCCTCTAGAACCTTCTCGTGGGCAACCATGGTTTCCTTACTGACGACATACTTCGTCATCGGGACATTGCTGACGACGGCGCCCAAGTCTTTATAGGCGATAGTTGTCACCGGATCACCCCGCCCGCCGATACCAATGGGGCCAAAGTTTCTTGCCTCACCGGTGCCGATTATGCAGTAAACATACTGACCTTCTGGCATCACACCCACCTCTGTTTGTTATCGCTGGGATTTCTTCCTCACTTTGGTTCCCCGATGCCTGGTAATTATCCTGGGATTCCAGCCTTTCAGACCGCCAGCCACACTGAAGACAGACCCATTCGGTACCCATCTGGTCATCAGATTCAAGGAAGAGGCTCCCCCGGCACCTCTGGCACGCCTTCAAGTAGATGCTCATCTGCCAGCACCTCCTTTGTGAAGGATTTAGCCTTCGACGGCTAGGCTTTTTCACTTGCAACAGGTTCGCCACGGAGGCGGGTCCTCTTGCGCTCAAACTTCAGTATATTGCCGTTTTCGTCCACTAGCACGTCATATTCGCCCAGAACATCGGTAGCGGTGGGAATCCGGGTCATCTCCAGCATGTCTAGGCTGATGTGCCATCCTTGCTCATCCTTGAACATCCCGCTAACGGTCACGGGCTTTAGGCCGGTGACCTCTGCCAACTGGGCTTCGGCCTGTTCCGCTAGCTTCTTAGTATTCACCATGCCTTGTCCTCCTTTCAGTAGTCACTGTCATGGGAAGGCTTATCATTGCTATTGTCGCTCTGCTTTAGCCTGCCGAATGGCATTTAGCTGCTCCACTAGCGCCTTTTCCTGCTCGTCATAATCCGCCTCGCTGATTTCGCCTGTGTCGAGACGCATCTGTAGCTCCAGAAGTTCATTTCGGACCCGCTCTTCGTCCAGCAGTTCGCCCTCGGCTGTCGAAGCAACCTTGGCCGCCAGCCAGTGGACGCCCCTTATCGGTCCTAGGACCGGGGCGGTCAGTAAATCAAAAACAATACCCATGTTTTCCCTCAGACTAGCTCCTTCCAATCCACCACGATATTGACGAAATTATAAGGAGGTGCTGAGCCAATGTACTTAAAGACCGTTCTTTCTCTCAACCGCTCGTCCAGCTTGCTGACCTCCTGGTCGAATTCGGGCTCCCGGCGGCTATCAACCAAGAAGGCAGCGTTTACTATCATCCGGTTGCCGAGCACTTCGTTCTCTCTCACATCGTGAGCCAAGCGGTGGAGCGGTTGTAATATCATGGTTGCTTCGCTGGCTCGCTTGCGGTTTAGCGCCGCCTGAACCATCTCCCCGAGGTGTATGCGGTCGAAGTGGGTGGCTGCGGCAGATTTCCCGGAAAGTGAATCCCGAAGCCTCCTTATATCGGTATTTTCGGCGACTATCTCCTCAAAAATGGCTTTCTCATCCCGCCAGAAAACCCTCAGTCCCAGCTCTACTTTGCCCTCTATTTCGCTGAGCAACTTCTTGAACTCGGCAAATCGGCTTGCCAGCAGTTTCCGGATACTCTGTGGGGGAGAAGTGGAATCGGTGACGGTGCCAAATCTTACCGGGAGGAGGGTTGTTTCCCGCAGAACTGTCTCCAGGACCCTCTCGTGAGCCATCATGTTCTGGCGAGTGCTTTCGTACTGCTTCACGGGCGAGTCACTGACCACAACAGCGAGACCCGTATGGCACATCGTGTATACTCTGCCGTCCTCACTGCCGATGGCAACCGCATCGAAGCTGCGCTCCTCCTGGCAGGGAATGATGCAATAAAGGTATTTGCCCAGTTCAGCCATTGATACCTCCGGCTAGACCCCAATTTCTGCAAAACTAAGGTGTAGCACCTCTTCATTTCTGAGCCGTCTTATATTGACCAATAAGGCGCTGCCTGACTCCCCCCTCCCCTGACAATAGGCGACAAGCAATTGTGATGCCTGATGAAGCTTGAAGAAACGCACTTTCGCCAGTTCGTCGCCTGCCCCGTAGTCCGGGTGGCTTTCTGCCGCTAGGTGCCGATATGCCTTCCTGACCTGGGGCTTAGTAAAGGTCTCGCCCAGTTGCAGAAGCTGTCTCGCTTCCTTTATCTTTTCCGGGTGCAGTCTTGTAATCTCCACCGTAGCGAAAGTATAGGGTGGCAGTGGTCCGATGAGGCGGAAATTAATCTGGTTGTGAAAGAGGCCGTCCAGTTGTTTCACACAGGCGTCAAACTCCTCTAGACTGGCTTTCTCCACTAGGAAAGCCACATTCATTACCATCTCGTCAGAAACCAGGGGATTGGGTTGGACGTCTACAGCGACTGACATGAGAAAGTTTATCATCCGCTCCCGGTAGTTAGTGCGGCGTTTGTCCATGGATGCCTTGACCATCCGTCCGAGCTGGATTTGCTCTTGAAGGGTCTGTTGCCCCTTGCCCATAGTGGTCTTACTGAAAAGGATAATTTCTGGCTCAGTGGCAATTTCCCGCAATACCAGCTTTTTGTCCCAGGTCGCCGCTACCTCTATTTCAACCTTATCTTTAATCCAGTCCAGAGCATCAATGAATTGGGAATGTCCCCGGGAAAGTAGCTCCTGTACTTCGTCTGAGGTAGTGAGCACCGTCCCGAACTTGACCGGGAGTATGGTGTACTTCCTCATTACCTGCTCCACAACTGTCTGATGCGCCAGCAGGCAGCGGATTACCTCCTCTTTTGACATGAAGCTGAATTCCCTGCCAAAATAGTGGCTCACCACGCAACTGAGGTCTTCATGGGCTATAGAGTGCACCAGACTAGAACCGCTTAGTCCAGACAGGTTGAAGTCGGTCTCATTACCGCTATCTATAATTCCGTAGATGTATTTGCCATGCATCGGACACTCCTCCCAATGGACTCTTGTTTCTTCTTGACCATGTCTCTGGATTGCCAGCTTTGGTGTCCTGAGAGTCATTTCATCTTGTCAGGTTGATGTTGGCATCCGGCTGTCACAGGAAAGGGGTGTTGATATCCCTTTAACCCTGATGCCACATTCTTCACAATGTACCCGGATGGCATGATTCTCATGGCCGCGGCTGCAAACTACGCTCCATTTCTTTCGCTTTTTCACTCGCGCCATTCTCAATACTCCCTTTGGCTGCTTACTCTAGCCGTTTTGCTTTGCTCTCTCTTGTATCCAGCGTCTGGCTTCCAGTTCCAGAGCCCACGCTTTCATATTCACTGGTTGTCTGCCCAGCGCTCTGGCTCTCTCTAAAGCCATTAATCGCCGCGATAGGGCACTTATTCCGGGTATGTTCACTCTCGCTGTTGCCCTACTCCTATCCCTCTCGTCCTTTGGCCACGGGGGACAGAACCTCCAACCCAGCCCATCATCACTTACCGCCCTGCTCAGTAGCCGATGGCCATCTTTTTCCATTGCTGTCCTTCCTGCTTCTGCCCGGCGGCTGACTCAGGGCTGACCGCAGAGGCCGACGGGTGATTTTCACCGGTGTTTCCCAGCTGTGCCACGTTCATCAGTTTCTCCATAGCGGTCTGGACATCTGCCAAACGATTGAGTATGCGTTTGCGCCGCCGCTCAATGCCAGCCAGTTCTTGCTCCAATCTCTGGCGCTCCATGCTCAGGACAAAGATGTCCAAGTAATTGGTGCCCTTGCGCGGCGGCTTGGAAGTAATGTGGTGTGTGGTAGCAGTCCTCAGTTCAGCGAGACCTTTGGCTCTGGCGGTTTCGTTCATGGTTACCTCCTCAAGTTGAGCACACCAGTGCGACTGCCCGGTTTGTTTTTCGCGGCGGGTGCAGAATAATGTCTCGCGTGGTAATGATGTCCCTTGATGTCCTGGGGGCATGCTCCGCAGCCTCGTGATGCTTGAGGCGCATCAGGCTGGTGTAGGCTTGGCCACACCTCCCACACTTATACCGTTTTCTCATCTTTAATTCTCTTAATTCTAGCCCCACTCTTGTGTCCTCCTTTCTTGTGTCCTCCTTGGCAATATTGGTCAATGAGCTGGTTAACTACTTCCTTCACCCGGGAAGCCTGGGCTTTACTGCCCACCCGGCTGGACTCGGAAGACAGAATATCAAGGCACAATTGCCGGAATAGGTGGCTTTCAGTACTGGCAAAGTCGTTTTGAACCCGAAGTGCCTTGGCGATCATGATGCAGCCACGGATGGTTGGGGCAAACTCGCATACTTCTGACTCCCTTAAGCCGCGGGCGATACGCACAATCTTCTCAGCATCGCCCCGGTTAAGCCCGGACTTAGCCTGAGTGATGGCTATCTCCGTTTTCTCATCAAAGTGGTCTAGGTCAAGAGTGACCATACGGTCACGCAGGGCGTCTTGGCTGCGGTAGACCCCGGCATACTCCTCGGGGTTGCTAGTAAAGATGGCGGTAAAGTCCGGGTGGACTCGGAGATAGCCGTCGCCGTTCTTGGCGGCGGGCAGGTC
>CAZHRL010000017.1:0-10501 GCA_964534815.1 uncultured Dehalococcoidales bacterium
TGGGTATTTCCGGGGCGGCGCAGTTTGCCACGGGCACCTTGAATTCAAAGTTCATCGTGGCAGTGGACAAAAACCCCAAGGCTCCCCTCTTCGAAATGGCGGACATCGGCATTGTGGGCGACCTCAAGGATGTGCTGCCACTGCTCATCGAAAAGCTCAGGGCAGCAAAGCAGAAGTCCTAGAATGGGAAATAAGCCCCGAGCAATTCCTGTTTGATATGAACTACAGATTATGGATTTTCGTTGCCATTTTCCTGTTTTCCGTCGGTCTGGCGCTGGGGATAATTGCCCCCACCGGCTTGACTAACCTGCTGTCTGAAGATATTGCCGCCCTCGAACGATTCGGTGCCATGTTGCGCCCCTTTGAATTCTCTACCTTGATAGTTATCCTGCTCAAGAATGTTTCTGCTCTGCTTCTGAGTTTTATCTTCAGTCCCATCCTCTGTCTCATGCCTGTCCTGTCCTTGCTGGTCAATGGCTGGGCGATAGCCTACGTCTCATCGCTAGTGGTCGGCGAGAAATCTGTTGGTTTTGTTCTGGCAGCGCTGATTCCCCACGGCGTTTTCGAAATCCCCGCTTTTGTTATCGGTCAGGCGGCTGCTCTCAGCTTTGGTACTTTAGTCCTGCTTGCTATCTTCAAAAAGGAAAAGAGGAGCCTTCTTTTGCCCAGCCTCAAGCAGAATGCCAGGTATCTTCTTATTGCCCTCGTGCTGCTCGTGCCGGCAGCGATTATGGAAACCTACGTTACCCCCTTGCTGCTGGTTTAACTTCCGGCAATGTCCTAACCCAAAAGCGCTATTTTCGTTATACATTATGAAACGATAAACTATGGATAGAGGAGGGAAGAGGTGAAAAAACTAATCGCTATTCTGCTATCGGTAGGAGTGATGGCAAGCCTGCTTTTAGCCGGCTGTGCGCCTTTGGAGCCGGGAGGTCCTCCCACGACCGGTGAGCCGGCAGCCACTGGGACGATTGAAGTGCGTGTCACCGATGCTCCACGACAGGATGAGGTCACCAGCATCCTGGTCACGGTTTCCGCTGTAGAAGTTCACAAAGCTGCTGCCGAACAAGAGCAACAGCAGGAGGGTGAGGGCGAGTGGCTGCCGTTAAATATTCTCGGTGGAGCCAGTCCTTTCGACCTTCTCAAAATTAAGGGTATTGAGGAGGTCCTGGCGGTAGATGAGATGGCAGTGGGCAAATACACCCAAATCAGAATGACGATTGACAGGGTCGAGGTAGCCCTGGGAGGCGGCGAGCCGCAGGAAGCCAAGCTGCCCAGCGGTGAATTGAAGATTGTCCACCCCTTTGATGTGGTCGAGGGCGAGACCACGGTTCTGCTCCTTGACTTTGATGCCGAAAAATCGGTAACGGTCGCCGGCAAGGACAATATCATCGTCAAGCCGGTGGTCAAGCTGGCCGTCAAGGAAGGCAAGGCTGAGGAGCCGGGCACAAAGGTAGTTACCCAGGAGGAAAGCCAGAAGATTGCTGAGGAGTTCGTCAGGAACGAAGCCACCTTTGTCTTCGATGGGATGGAAGAGACTCTGAAATTGACCGAGACCGTCGCCCTCCGTTGTCCCTCCTGCTGGCAGTTCACCTTTGAGTTTGATAGCGCTCATGCTGGTTACGGAGACAGGGAAGGTCAGATGCTGGCTGAGGTCATCACACCCCATCAGGCGGTAATTACGGTGGAGAAAGGCAAAATTACCAGCGCCATTACGGATGAACAGTGGGACATGATGAAGCAGAAGATGCTGAAGTAGCTCAGACTTGTTTTTTGATACGGAAATAAAGGGGGCGCTCAGCCCCCTTTGAGGTCGTTTAGCAACTCAGAAGACACAGAAGCCCGAATGCGTCATTGCGAGTCCTTCAGCAGAAGGGCGAAGCAATCTATGAATCAGCCACAGATGACCGGGCGTGATGATGTTCGTAAACAGTCTCCCCTTTATTATTTGCTGTGTGCGCTAAATGTGCTTTATAATATTGGGGTAATTTAGAAGAGAGCGGGTGACCAGATGCAATACGGTTTAGAAAATATTCGTAACGTTGTTTTCCTTTCCCATTCTGGTGCCGGTAAAACATCACTATCGGAAATAATCCTGTTTGATACCGGTGCCATTAGCCGCTTGGGTAGAGTGGATGACGGCAGCACTACCTCGGACTATGACCCCGATGAAATAAGGCGCAAGATTAGCATTAACCTGAAAATGCTTCCCTGTGTCTGGAAAGAGACCAGGGTCAATATCATCGATACCCCCGGTTATTCCGACTTCGTGGGCGAAGTCAGAGCGGCAGTCCGCGTCAGTGAAGGCGCTGTTATTGTGGTCTGCGCTGCTTCCGGTGTTGAGGTGGGCACAGAGCAGGTGTGGGATTATGCCGAGGAAGCCAAATTGCCACGCCTCTTCTTTGTTAATAAGATGGACCGGGAGAACGCCAGCTTTCTCCGTACTGTAGAGCAGATTCAGGCGAAATTTGGCGCTAAATGTGTCCCCCTGCAGTTGCCCGTCGGCTCCCAGAGCGATTTCCAGGGCATCGTTGACCTGCTGTCGATGAAGGCGTATCCCGGGACACAGGCTAAAGAAGCAGAGATACCGGCCTCGATGCAGGAACAGGTCAAGTCCTTCCGCGAAAAGCTGGTGGAGGCGGTGGCGGAGATTGATGATAAGCTCATTGAGAAGTATCTCGGTGGTGAAGAGCTTACTCTTGAAGAGTTGACCAGTGGCTTGCGTCAGGCGGTGGTGAGCGGTCGGGTGGTGCCCATCTTGGTCGGCTCTGCTTTACAGAATATCGGAATAGCACCTCTCCTGGACTCGTTGTTAAGCTACTTGCCCAAGCCCAAAGAGCGTGAGGTGCTGGTTCTGGGCTCGGATAAGAAGACGGTGGAAAAGGTTGCGCCCTCTGAGGAGCTTCCTTTAGCGGCGCTGGTCTTCAAGACCAGCGCTGACCCCTACGTGGGCAAGCTCACTTACTTCCGCGTCTATATGGGCGTAATCGAGAGTAATTCTCATCTGTGGAATACCACCAGGGGTGGCGCCGAGCGCATCGGTCAGCTATATATCCTGAGAGGTAAGACTCAGGAAACGGTACAGCAACTGCGGGCGGGTGATATTGGCGCTGTGGCTAAATTAAACCTGACGGTTACCGGCGATACCTTGGGCAGCAAGGATAAGCCCCTGGTCATTGTTCCCATCTCCTTCCCTGAGCCGATTTTCAACAAAGCGGTGTATCCCAAGACCAAGGCCGACCTGGATAAGCTGGGCACAGCTTTGGCAAGAATCGTTGAGGAAGACCCCACGCTCAGGATGCGCCGTGACCCCGATACCGGAGAAACCATTCTCTCCGGGATAGGCGAGACTCACGTTGATGTGGCGGCGGAGAGGATGCTGCGCAAGTTCGGCGTAAATGTGGAGATGAAAATCCCTAAAGTTCCCTATAAAGAGACCATCACCGTATCTGCTAAGGCGGAACACAAGCACAAGAAGCAGACGGGTGGACATGGTCAGTACGGTCATGTCCTGCTTGAGCTGGAGAATCTGCCCCGCGGCAGCGGCTATGAGTTTGTCGAAAAAGTCGTTGGTGGTTCTATCCCCCGCAACTATATCCCGGCGGTCGAGAAGGGTGTTGTGGAAGGAATGAAGGAGGGCGTTCTGGCGGGCTACCCCGTAGTTGATATTAGAGTGGCTGTCTACGATGGCAGCTTCCACCCTGTGGACTCTTCAGAAATCTGCTTCAAGATTGCCGGCGAGCAGGCGCTGAAGAAGGGCTTAGCCCAGGGGAACCCTGTTCTCCTTGAGCCCATCATGAATATCAAAGTGTGGGTGCCGGATAACTTCACCGGTGATATTCTCAGCGACCTCAATACCAAGCGCGCCAAGGTGCTGGGCATGAACCCCGAGGGTGGTTACCACATCATTGAGGCGCAGGCGCCACTGGCGGAGGTTCAGCGCTACGCCATCGACCTCAAGTCAATCACCCAGGGTAAGGGCAGCTATACTTTAGGGTTCAGCCACTACGAGGAAGCCCCACCTCATATCACACAAAGGATTATCGCAGAACGGCAGGCAGAGAAGGCAGAAAAAGCAGAGAAGGCTTAACGCTTCCGTCGGTATCAAAAAATCGCCCCCTTCTTTGAGAGAGGAAGGGGGCAGGGGTACAAGTCTCGCTTTTCTTTTAGCAGGGCGTTAAGAGGGGCGTGAGCCCCTCTTAAATGTTCTTCCCCTTCCCCTTACCAAGGGGAAGGGGATAAAGGGGATGGGGTTTACCCCGCTACCAGCTCTTTCACCTTGCTGGTGAAGGCGGGCAGTATCTTCTTCCAGTCCCCGATGACCGCGAAGCGCGAGTACTTGATGATATTTGCCTTGGGGTCTTTATTGACGGCGATGATGTTCTTGGCGCCGGAGCAGCCGCTCATATGCTGACTGGAGCCAGAAAGCGCCACCGCAATATAAAGGTCTGGAGTAACCACCTTGCCGGTCAGCCCTACCTGCAGCACATCTGGCACCCAGCCGTTATCACAGGCGGGCCGGGTGGCACCCACAGCGCCCTTCAGTATTTTCGCCAGCTCTTCTAGTTGCTTGAAGCCCTCAGCGCTGCCGATACCTCTGCCGCCGCTGACCACGACTGCCGCATCTTCCAGCCTGATGCCCTCTACCGTCTGCGGTACCTTCTCCAGGACTTTGGTTCTCATCGCCGCCGGGTCTAACCCAGCCCCGATTCTAACAACCTCTCCCTGTTTGGCGTCATTCCGCTCTGCGGGCGGCATTACCTTGGCTCGGACGGTAGCAATCTGCGGGTTGGCATCGGAGGCATAGATAGCCAGGGCATTGCCTCCATAGACGGGCTTGGTCTGCTGCAATCGCTTTGAGCCGGGGTCAATTAAGAGCTCGATACAGTCGAGGGTGGCGGCTGTGCCCAGCCGGAAAGCCAGCCTGGGTGCCAGGTCCCGCCCTATAGAGGTCTGTCCCATAAGGACAATCTGGGGCATCGCCTGCTTTACCACCTTTTCCATCACGGCGATATAAGAATCCGCCTGGTAGTCTTTAAGCAGCGGGTCGTCCACCACAAATACCTTATCAGCGCCAAAGGCAACTGCTTCCTTGGCAACACCTTCAACACTGCTGCCTACTAATGCTGCGTATAGCCCCTCTCCCAGGTCGTTAGCCAGCTTCCTGCCGCAGCCCAGTAATTCGGCGGAAATTGGAGCCAGTTTGCCTCCATTGACCTCAGCCAGAATCATCACACCTTTGGATTCAGCCATTCTCTACTTCTCCTTCCTGTTTAGTCTCGCTGGGCTTAGTGATTCCAGCATCGTTCTAAAACGGTTGGGCATACGCCCACCGTTGATGATGAGTTCCGACATAACCTGACCTGTCCCCAGACTCATTTCAATGCCTTCTGTCCCAAATCCGGTAGCGAGATAGGTATTCTCCCAGTCCGGCAGTCGCCCGACCAGCGGCTGGACATTGTGCGGTGGCGGTGACCAGCACTCTAGGTCGCCCCGGTGCTCCACCAGCTTGGCTTCAGTCAGCAGGGGCAGTACCTCAATCGCAGCTTCCAGTATCTCGTTCCCCATCTCGGGCGTGGTTTGGTTGACTTCATATTCCGTCTGTAAATCAGCCTGACCGGAGATACCCAGTATCACTTCACCGTTGGGTTTGGGGACAATCCCCACCTTGGGACCGCGCAGGGCGCAGGGCGGAAGCTGTTTAGAGACCTGCACCCGCAGGCACTGCTCGCGGTTTATCCTGATGGGTATCTCTTTGCCCAGCCAGGCCGTCCCCAGCTTGCTCCACGGACCCATCGCCAGGACAAAAATATCACCTTTAACTTCGCTGCCGTCAGCCAGTAGCACTGAGGTTACCTTCGGACCTTTCTTGCGGAAGCCGATAGCCCGACCCTGAACGAAGCTGGCTCCCTTCTTTTCGGCTACCTGAAATAAGCCAAGAGTAAATTTGTAAGGCTCCACCTGAAGGCAGGGCGAGCTCAGCGCCCCTCTGACCTTTGGCGTAATATCGGGCACCATGGCTTTTATCTCGTTGGCTTCCAGCCAGCGTGGCTCGTGGTAGCCGGCGCTGTGGAAGAGTGCCAGATTTGTTTTCTGGGTCTTTTCTTCCGCCTCAGTAAAGGCGAGCCGGTTCCAGGAGATTTCTTCATAGCCGACGTCAATGCCGCCGATTTCCTTCAGCTCAATAGCGACGTCGGGCAGACGGTGGTAGCCCAGCCAGCAAAGCTCCAGCCATTGCCGTACGCTCCCCACCGGGGTAGAAAAGAGGTCATTCGTTGGCGGACCTTCATAGAGTAAGAATATGGCAGGGTAGACGAACACCGCCCAGGCTTTCCCTGAAGCTCCGGCGGCAATCGAGTCCATCTCAATTATCTGGGAGGGGATGCCTCGCTTTGCCAGATGATAGGCTATGGAACAGCCGGCAACCCCGGCTCCGATTATCACTAGCCCCTTTTTATTGGACATAATATCTTTCTTCGAACTCTAACTTACTTAACGAACCTTGCCGGGCTTAAGTCTTTAATAGCGCTTTCCGTATGCCCTCTAACAATTAGTTCCGCCATCACTCGTCCCGCAGCCGGACTTAGCTGGATACCCCAGGTTGCCAGCCAGGTGGCGATGTAGACATTGTCATAGTCAGGCACACGACCGAGCATGGGTATGCCGCCATCGGGTTGCCAGGCTTCAAGCCCGGCTCTGTGTTCCACTAATTTGGCTTCCTCTAGCTCGGGAAGCAGTCCAACAGCGGCACTCAAAATCTCATTCTTGGCTTTTTCGGTTGGACTGTCGTCAAAGTCGGTTACCTCTTCATGTACTACATGGTGCGCGCCCGTCTGACCCAGTATCACACTGCCATTTACCTTGGGGATGATTACTGCCTGGTTGCCCAGAAGCCGGTACGCAGGTAGCCGACGGGCAACTTCTACCTTGAGACACTGCTCTCGTCTGACCACCATCGGTATCTCTTTCCCTAGCCAGGAAGTGCCCAGTCCACTCCAGGGTCCCATGGCAATGACAAAAATATCAGCTTCCACTTCCTCCGAGGCTAGTTTTACTGAAGTAACCTTTGCCCTTTTGGCACGGAAGCCGACTACCTCACCCTGTTTGAACTCAACCCCCATTTTCTCGGCTGCTTGAAAGAGACAAAGCACATATTTATAGGGCTCTACCTGTTGCCCCGGGAAAAGCACTCCGCCGCAAATTTCAGGATTGATGCCCGGGATGCGGGCTTTTACCTCATCTTCCGTGAGCCATTTCCCCTCGTAACCCTGACTTGCTAATTCCGACAGTCTTTTCTTGAGCGCCTCCGCTTCGCTTTCCTGAGATATGATATTGATGGCCGGTAATTGACCGTGCTCAATATCAATGCCTCCCTCCTCCTTTAGCTCTAGGGCTAATTGCGGGAAGCGGTCTAAGCCTTCCTGAAACAGACCCAAAGCAGGTTTTACCGTTCCCTTCGGTACGGCACTGCCTTCAAAGAATAGCAGTATGCGCGCCGGAGCGGAGATGACTGCCCACGCTCTTCCTGATGCTTTGGCAGCCACAGAGTCCATCTCAATTATCCGGGAAGGCACGCCTAGTTTCGCCATGTGGTAGGCGATGGAGCAGCCGGTAGCACCGGCACCGATAATAACGATTTCCTTCTGGGATGACATCTTTGCCTCCGGGAAAGCCTAAATTATTTTGGCTTCTCTCATTTTGACCGCCAGTTTTGCGGCTGCCTCTTCCGGAGTATCCGCCTCTACCATCTCGCACTTCTCTTCGCGGACTGGCTGGAATAGTTTGAGCAGCTTGGTGCGTCGACCCGCCGCGCCAATTTTTCCCGCCTCTACACCAATATCGGCGGGCTTCCAGACGATAGGCTGTTTCTTACCCGCTGCCATAATCCCCTTCAGGGTAGCATAGCGGGGTTCGCCCAGCTCATTGGTAACGGTAATCAGGGCTGGCAGCGCTACTTCCACAATTTCAGTCCCATCAGGGATGACTCGCTCAACCTTTGCCTTTCCGTCAACAACTTCAATCTTCTTAGCCAGGGTAACGCTGGGTATGCCCAGTATCTCGGCGATGCCTGAGCCCACCAGACCTGCGTCCCAGTCCGCCGCCTGCCGACCGCAAAAGATGAGGTCATAGGTGCCTATCTTCTTAATCGCCATCGCTAGGGCGCAAGCCGTTGACCAGCTATCGCCCCCAACAAAAGCCGCATCTTCCAAGAGAATAAGCTCGTCGGCTCCCATGGATAGCGGTTTCTTGACCACATCCCTGAGCAGATTATTGCCCATGCTGATTACCGTGATTTTGCCACCCTTGACATCCTTAATGCGTAAGGCAGCTTCCACGGCGTTCTCATCAAAGGGGCTGACCACTGGTGGCACGCCCGCTGGCTGCACCGCGGTATTGCTGGCGGGGTCAATTCTGAAGCTGGAGGGTGGTGCCTCAGGGTCAAGCACCTGCTTGACGCAAACAATTATATTCATAGTGTGTCTCTGTGCCTCCTTCTTATTTAGCGCTTGGACTTCCCTGGCGGGGTGAAAACCAGTGAATACTTTAACATCAGGGCAGCTTGCCGGTCAAGCTGAACGTATATGTGTTTGTTTGCTTTCCAGTCATTGCGAGCGAAGCGAAGCAATCTATTGTCTATTCGTGGCCGCTTTGAGATTGCTTCGTTGTCCTTTACAAGTGAAGAACTCCTCGCAATGACATTTAACTATTTATTAAACCAAGCCAACAAAACCGATTAAGCGATTTTCCTAGGTAGGGTGTTGAAGAGGGACGTCAGTCCCTCTTCATAAAAAACTACCCCCTTCCCCTTGGTAAGGGGAAGGGGGTTCGGGGGATAGGGTTTCATCTGAATTGAAGCTTAACCAGGTGCCAACAAAACCTCGTGAGCCGTCTCTAGGCTCACCACCCGGTCAATGCCGGCAAAATCCGATGTTACCTCTATTTTTGCTGGGGGAAAAAGCTGGCGCAGTAACTCAATCACTGCTTTGCCCTGCCCCTGTCCGATTTCGAGGAGCAGGCAGCCTCCCGGCTGAAGCTTGTCTTTTAACTGGCGGCATAGCTTTCGTATCTTGTCCAGCCCGTCAGCACCCCCATCGAGCGCCAGAGGCGGCTCGAATGTCAGCTGGCTTATCTCCTTTCGCCTGACATAAGGCGGATTGGCAACGATAAGTTTGACCGGCTCGGGTAGCGGTTCGAGCATATCGCCCTGGAGAAGTTGAATCCTGTTCTCCAGCCCATATCTCTGGCAATTCATTCCTGCCACTTCGAGGGCAGAGCTGGATATATCCGTAGCATAGATTCTAACGTGAGGCAGGTTCAGCGCCAGGCTGATGGCGATGGCACCACAGCCCGTGCCAATATCGGCTATCCTGTCGATAGCACCATTTCGAGCCAGGGCAAGAGTCTTCTCTACCAGCAGTTCACTCTCCGGTCGCGGAATCAGGACGTTGCGGTTGACATAAAAGTCAATGCCGTAGAATTCGCAGTGCTCCGTGATATAAGCTGTCGGCTCACCGCTGAGTCGGCGCTCGACCAGTTGCCGGAAGATTTCCTCCTCTGGTGGCTCCAGTTCTTTCTCGAGGTTAAGATAAAGGCTAACCCGATTTAGTTTTAACGCGTGTCTTAAAAGCAGTTCACTTTCGAGGGGGGCTTCTTCGATGTTATGGGCGGCAAGGGCTTCTCTGGCGTGGCTGAGTGCCTGCTTTAGCGTCACACCAGTTGTTCCTCCAGTTGCTTCGCTTGTTCAGAGGTAGCCAGGGCATCGATAAGTGCGTCGAGGTCCCCTTCCATGATGCGGGGCAGGTTGTGTAAAGTGAGCCCGATGCGATGGTCGGTAACACGGTCCTGAGGGAAGTTATAGGTTCGTATCTTTTCGGCGCGGTCGGCGGTGCCCACCTGTGAGCGACGCTGGCTGGTTATCTCCTCTTTCTGCTTGCGCTGCTCCATCTCCAGGAGCTTGGCTCTGAGCACAGCCATA
Source organism: uncultured Dehalococcoidales bacterium (assembly GCA_964534815.1). Taxonomy (GTDB): domain Bacteria; phylum Chloroflexota; class Dehalococcoidia; order Dehalococcoidales; family CAZHRL01; genus CAZHRL01. The sequence goes on from CAZHRL010000017.1 coordinate 9,977, forward strand.
GCTTTCATCTTATTCCTCAGTTGTGAGCGCTCATCCTGACAGGTAACAACAATGCCCGTGGGCAGGTGGGTGATGCGCACCGCAGTGGCTACCTTGTTGACATTCTGTCCGCCGGCCCCACCGCTGTGGTAAATATCCATTCTCAGGTCATCAGGGGCGATGGATACCTCCACTTCATCAGCCTCGGGCAGGACAGCTGCGGTGGCGGTGGAGGTGTGGATTCTGCCGGAAGCCTCAGTCAGGGGAACGCGTTGCACGCGGTGCACTCCCCTTTCGTATTTCAGTCGGCTGAATGCACCCTTGCCCTTGATTTCAAAGATGATTTCCTTGAAGCCCCCGATGCCGCTTTCGCTTACGCTGATGATGTCCGCCTGCCAGCCTCTGGATTGGGCATAGCGACTGTACATCCGGAACAGGTCGGCGGCGAACAGCCCGGCCTCCTCTCCGCCCACCCCCGCCCGAATTTCCATGATGATGTCCTTTTCGTCGTGGGGGTCTTTGGGTAGAAGAGCCAGCTTCAGCTCC
>CAZHRL010000018.1:0-10458 GCA_964534815.1 uncultured Dehalococcoidales bacterium
TTCCCGGGGTGCGCAGTGGTTTCTTCTTCGCTACCGTTGCCCTGGCTGGTGCCCTGGTAAAGCCAAGGCAATGTCTGAGAAAATAGAGGATGGTATGGGTCACGTTTGCCGTAAACTCAATGACTAAAAGACCGAAAGGTTTTTCTACCCGTCGTGGCGAGGTTACTACTACCAGGGTCTTATCATAGGAGACCCTGCCTATCTTGCTTAAACGGTGGGCAATGCCCCACTGGTCAGGTGAGAGAGACTGTGGGTTGTAGCCATTAACTTTAAGGAAGGCTTCTCGGCGGAAGGCAAAATTGGCTCCGGAGATACAGCCGGCGTTTCTTAGAAATAGTAGACTCAATATATTGGCTGAGTGCCTCAGGCAGTATTCGAGCTTTGCCCAGTAGAGAGGGCTCTGGTAGACGTACCTGCCGGCGAGTGCTACCGATTCTGGATGGGAAGCAAAATGCCGGGCTATCCGGCTCAGCCAGTCCTTGGGATAGGTTGTATCGGCATCAGCTTGAACAATGATATCCCCTGAGGCGGATGAGGCACCGGCTTGACGGGCATAAATTGTTCCCTTCACGGAGCAGGAAACGACTTTAGCTCCAAACTGCCCGGCGATTTTGCTAGTGGCGTCTAGGCTGCCGTTATCAACCACAATGATTTCATAGTCGCCCCGGTAGTCCTGATTTCGCAGGGATTTGAGGCATAAGGGCAACCACCGTTCTTCGTTGAAGGCTGGAATTATTATGCTTATCATCGCTGTGCTTATGCCTTCATACCTGAGGGGAAATAGCCCTGATTAGAACGGACGGGCAATCCAGTTTGGAACAGTCTTTTGCCGGGGTTCTCTTAGATTATCTCGAGGGTAGCTCTGGTCTCCTGTTTCGCTGCCTTGACCCTCATCAGGGTGCGCATGGCTTCAGCGATGCGACCTTGCTTGCCAATAACTCTTCCCTTATCTTCATCGGCAACCTGTAGCTTGACTAGTATGCCGTTCTCGGTTTGTTCCTCAGTGACAACCACCGCATCCGGGGCGTTGACGATTGATTTGGCAATGTACTCGATTAGTTCTTTCATGGCTTCTCCTTGACTGTTTTGAATTTTTCTATAATGCTTGCCTTCGAGAGTAATCTCAGGGCAGTAGCCGTCGGTTGAGCACCCTGACCGAGCCAGTAAAGAGCTCTAGCTTCCTCAATAACGATTGTTTCCGGGTCAGTCAGCGGGTCATAATGACCAATGGTCTCAATAAACTTCCCATCGCGGGGAGAACGGGAATCAGCCACAATCAGCCGGTAGCTCGGCTTCTTGGTTCTTCCCACTCGTCTTAACCTGATTTTTACCAATTCCTGATGTCCTTTCTTGTGGATATGATACTTTATTATCCTCTATTCACTTTTTGCTGTCAATAGCAAGAGCTAGTGGTTCTGCTCGGTAATAGTTACTTCTTAAATTCTTTGACCCCACCTCTGCCTTTCTCTTTTTGGGAGAGGGGTTGTAGGAAAAGAAGGGGATAGGGTCATGCTTTAATATCACTCAAAAGAGGGTAAAACCCGGCAGATAGATGCTCTGATGTTGTCAAAGCGGTGCGCAGTAGCTATAATCGGATTGTGAAAATTGAGAATTTGCACGGATGGCAGCTCAGCGTCCCTCAAGCAATGGAACTACAGCGGCACCTGGCGGCGCAGGTCTCCCGAAGTGGCAGGGTGGTTAACCCCCGCCTTATTGCCGGTGTCGATATTGCTGTGGGAAAAAGGGGTGAGGAGGCGACCGCTGCGGTGGTTGTCCTGCGCTTCCCGGGCTTCGATGTCGTGGAGGTAAAGGTAGTTAAAGGCAGACTCGATTTCCCCTACATCCCCGGGTTGCTCTCCTTCCGGGAGTCGCCGTTGACTCTGGCTGCCTGTGAGCAGCTTACCGTTGCCCCCGACCTCGTTCTGGTTGACGGGCAGGGCATTGCTCACCCGCGGCGCATGGGGCTTGCCTCCCACCTGGGGCTCTTTTTGAATGCGCCGACCATTGGCTGTGCCAAATCGCTCCTCTGCGGTGAACACAAGGAGCCGGGGTCGGAGCCGGGCAGCTATGCCGAAGTAATGGATAATGGTGAAGTTATCGGGGTTGTCCTGCGCACCATGCCCGGGGCAAAGCCCGTTTATGTTTCCATCGGTCATAAGATTGAGTTAGACAATGCTATCCACTGGGTAATGCAGTGCTGTCGAGCTAACCGCCTGCCGGAGCCCTCCCGTCTGGCACACCTGGCGGCGGGTGGCAAGCTCGAGCAGAAAGTGCCGACTTCTGAAGCCGTCTATCAGACAAAACTCTTTTAAGTGAGGAGAGATGCAGGAGTTAAGGGACAAGCTGAGGGACTTAAAAGAAAGAATTTCCCGCGCCATGGTGCGTCTTTGACATCGCGGCTAAAGAGAAGGAGATTGCCGATCTGGAGAAGCAGTCCGCCCAGCCAGATTTCTGGTCGGACGCGGTGAAGGCAAAGGGGGTGATGCGAAGATTAGCCGAGTGGAGGAGGGAGGTGGCGGAATGGCGCGAACTGGAGAAGAGGATAGCTGACGTGTCCGAATTAATCACTCTTGTCGAGGGTGATGCCCAGCTTGAACAGGAAATTGGTTCTGAGGTAGAGAAGCTGGCAGCCCATCTTGATGAACTGGAACTGGAGACAGTCTTCAAAAGCGAGTATGATGAGAGGAATGCCATCCTGGCGATTCACGCTGGGGCAGGAGGCACGGAATCTCAGGACTGGGTGGAGATACTGATGAGAATGTACCTGCGCTGGGCAGAACGGCGTGGCTATAAGGCGGAGATACTCGATGTATCCCCCGGCGAAGAGGCTGGCATAAAGAGTGTCGTTATGGGAATCAGCGGCAGCTATGCCTGCGGCTACCTGAAATCAGAGCACGGTGTCCATCGGCTGGTGCGATTTTCCCCTTTTGATGCCGACCATGCCCGCCATACTTCCTTTGCTCTGGTAGAGGTTATGCCCGAGGCTGAAGAGGACGTTGATATTGTGCTAAAGCCAGAGGATTTAAAGGTCGAAGTGTTCCGCTCGAGCGCACCCGGCGGGCAGCATATGCAGAAGACAAGCAGTGCCGTCCGGTTGACTCATCTGCCCAGCGGGATGGTGGTTACCTGCCAGAGTGAACGCTCCCAGCACCAGAACAAGGAAATCGCCCTGAGAATCCTTCGCTCCAGGTTGCTGGAAACAGAGCTCGAAAAGAAGGCGGAGGAAAGAGCTAGGCTCAAGGGGAAGCACATATCGGCGGAATGGGGCAGTCAGATTAGAAGCTACGTTCTCCATCCTTACAAAATGGTGAAGGACCATCGCACTGATTATCAGACCAGCAATCCCGAGGCGGTGCTGGATGGGGAACTGGATGATTTCATCACCGCCTATCTGCGGTCGAAGTTGGGTGAGGAAGAATGATGAAAAAAGCCTTTTTGTTAGTCCTGGTTTTTTGCCTGTTTCTGAGCTTATTCAGTCCTACTCTGGTGCAAGCACAGAGCAGTTTTAAGGTGTTAGCCAGTTCGGCGCAGGTGAAGTTTCCTGCCAAGCTCAACTTCAATCTATCCGCGGAAAGCAGTGTCAATATTACCGATGTTCGTCTCAGCTACCGGGTTGAGCGGGAAGGCTTTGCTGAGGTTACCAGCGAAGTCTATATTGAGTTCGCACCGGGCAGCAAGGTTGATATTAGCTGGGCTTTGGAGATGGTGAAGGTTGGTGGTTTGCCTTCAGGCTCAAACCTGGAGTATTGGTGGACAATCGAGGACGCCAGTGGCAACCGGGTTGAAACCGCCCCGGGAGCAGTCCAGTTTGCGGACAACCGCTATTCCTGGCGGAGCTTGACCGAGGGGAGGGTAACCCTTTACTGCTATAAGGGAGATGATGCCTTTGCTCAGGAGCTGATGGCAGCCGCTCAGCAGGCGCTCACCCGTCTGGCTGAAGATACGGGTGCCGAGCTGCAAAAGCAGGCTAGCATTTATATCTACGCTAGTTCCCGGGATTTGCAGGGGGCTTTAATCTTCCCGCCGGGAGAGTGGACGGGAGGGGTGGCTTATCCCAGATTTGGCATTATTGCCATAGGGATTGCTCCCGAAGACCTGAGCTGGGGGAAGAGAGCTATCGCCCATGAGCTATCCCATTTAATCATTGGTCAGGTGACGCTTAATCCTTACGGTGAGTTGCCCGTCTGGCTGGAGGAAGGCTTAGCCATGTATGCCGAAGGTCCGCTGGAAATGCAATTTACCACTTATCTCACTAAGGCGGTAACCGAAAACAGTCTTATCTCCGTGCAAAGCCTGTCCAGCCCCTTCTCCGCTTTTACCAATGAAGCCATTCTGGCTTACGCCGAAAGCTTCAGCCTGGTTCAGTTTCTCATCCGTAACTACGGGCAGGACAAGATGCTCGAACTGCTGCACACCTTTAAGGAAGGCAGTGGCTATGATGCTGCCTTCCTCGAGGTCTATGGCTTCGATATGGACGGTCTTGATGCTCTCTGGCGTGACTATCTTGTTGAGCTATTCCAGTTGCCCAAGGCGACCGTCTGGACACATCCAGCGTTAATGGGAACCACTGCTGCCGTAGCCACCGCCCTGCTTTTGTGGCTCGGTCTGGTTGTTGAGGAACGGACATGGAGCCGAAACCGATAAAGAAGTCCTTCACCATCCACGATTTGCCCCTTTCCGAACGCCCCAGAGAAAGATTGCAGCAGTTCGGTGTGGAAGCCCTCTCCATTCCCGAGCTTCTGGCACTGATTCTGGGTCGGGGCATTGCCGGCGAGTCGGTTACGGTAACCGTGCAGCGCCTGCTCAGTCACTTTGGCGACCTCAAGGGCATAGCTAATGCCTCTGTGGAGGAGCTGGCTCAGGTGAGGGGTATCGGGCTGGCGAAAGCCGGCCAGATTAAAGCCGCCTTTGAACTGGCGAATCGGCTGGAAAGCTCCGCTGAATCGGGCGAAAGGCAGATAGTAAAGACGCCAGAAGACGTGGTCAATCTGGTGAAGGGCAGGCTCAGACAGCGCAAAAAAGAGCATTTTCTGGCGCTCCTTCTGGATACCCGGAATCAACTCATCAGGGTCGCGGAGATTTCTATTGGCAGTCTGGATACCAGCATTGTTCACCCCAGAGAGGTGTTTAAAGAAGCGATAGCTGCCAGCGCTGCCTCGGTTATCGTGGCGCATAATCACCCTTCAGGCAACCCCGAAGCCTCTGAAGATGACATAAAGTTAACTAAGAGGTTAATTGAAGCCGGCAAGATTGTCGGTATTGATGTCCTCGACCACATTATTCTCGGCGATAAAAGCTTCCGCAGCCTGAAGAGAGAAAACCTATTCTAACTCGACTCCTCTGACCTTTTGCGGGCGGTGATACTGACCGTCCTTGCGAGGGGCTTCAGCCCCGAAGCAATCTCAATAAAGTGCCTGAGAGGGACATCACATCCCCTGAAATTCCCACCTGTAAAGTCAGGGGGTTGTCAGAAGGGGGCGCAGCCCCCTTATAGAATATTTGTTCCCCCTTTCCTTCCCTGAGGAAAGGGGGTTAGGGGGATAGGTTCCCTCTTCTTATTTTATCGTCGTACTGTAAGTTTCGGCACCCACCTCGGCACCGTCCTGCAGTATTCTTCATATGTCGCTCCGAACCTCTTTCTCAGGTTCGGCTCTTCGTAGTAGATGACAAAGAGATGAAACAATAGCCACATAGCCAGCGCATAGAACAAAATTGGAAGGGATTGCAGGATAATGGACTCGCCTATCAGGATACTTACTGCCCCCACATACATCGGGTTCCTCACTATCCTGTAGGGACCTTTTACTACCAGTGCCTTAGGTGGGTCAAACGGCGCCGGCGTCCCCTTGCCGTGGTGGATAAAGCTATACCCCGTGTACACTACCAGAGCCAGTCCCGGTAGAAATGAAATGAGCCCCAGCCACCTGAACGCTCCTATGTCATACGCCAGGAAATCAGGGGTTAGCCTTAAGAAGAGATAAGGCAAACCAATAAAGGCAGAAAGGGCTACTAACGACATCCAGAAGACGGCTCTTACTGCGACCATGGCTTCATCTAACTGGTTTTTCCTTAAGCAGCAGGTCTGCCAATCTCTTGCGGCTGATGTTGCCCCCGCTTAAAATACACACCGTCTTCGCACCGGCGGGGATTTTAGCCTTCTTGAAGTACAGCGCGGCGAAGCTGGCAACGCCCGATGGCTCGGTGAGCACCTTGCACCACTCCAGCAGCAGTCCTATCCCATTGATAAGCTCATCATCGCTGACCAGGACAACATCATCCACGTACTTCTGGGTCAGAGCCAGATTAAGCTCGCCGGTGAACTCGGAGGCTAAGCCATCGGCGATGGTGTTAACTTTATCTAGCCGTACGATTTTCTTCTGCTTCAGGCTCTCGTACATGGAAGGGGAGCCGGTCGGCTCGACGCCGATGATTTTCACCTTCGGTTTCTTCGACTTTATTGCTGTGGCGACGCCCGCAATCAGTCCGCCCCCGCCAATTTGTACGAAGACCACGTCAACATCGGGCAGTTCTTCGACAATTTCCAGCCCGATGGTGCCCTGCCCGGCGATAATGTAGGGGTCGTCAAAGGGATGAACCATGGTCAGGTTGCGCTTCTTTTGAATCTCAGCGCACACCTGGAAGAGGTCCTGGTCGGTAAGCACCACTTCCGCGCCGTAGCCTTTCGTGGCGTTCACCTTGGCGGAGTCGGTCGTGTCTGGCATGACCACCACTGCTTTCATGCCCAGTTGTGAGGCGGAGTAGGCGATGCCCTGGGCATGATTTCCTGAAGAGACGGTAATGACGCCTCTTTTTCTTTCTTCCGGCGTGAGGCTGTTCAGCTTGTTCAGCGCTCCCCGTACCTTGAAAGAGCCCGTCTTCTGAAAAACCTCTGGTTTGAAGTAAAGCTGCGTATTTGTCTGTTTCCCCAGATTCATCGAGGATATTAAGGGTGTTCTGTGAATCCGCCCTTCCAGAACCTTCCGGGCATTGACAATCTCTTCCAGCCCAATCATGCGCTTTCTCCTGTCTTTTAGAATTACTGCGGTCTATACTAGACTACGCCTGATTACCTGTCAAGACTGAACTGGCTCTGATTTTGCTCGGTTTATTTTACAAATAGGGGTGTTTAAGAGGGGCTCACGCCCCTCTTCTAAAAAATATTCCCCTTCCCCTGCTAGGGGAAGGGGTCAGGGGATAGGGTCATACATAAATATCAACCAAAAGAGAGCAAAACCCTGGCTCTTTCCACTTGGCTGGCTTTCTGTATTATAATGAGTAAAATATTGAGGGACTATCGTGATGAAAAAATATTTATCTAAATTCCTTTCCTTAATGCTGCTGGGCAGTATACTCCTGCTGTGCTGGATAGGTGTTAGCTGCCAGCCAGCTAGCCAGGAAGCGCCGCCAGCAACTGGCGCGGAGACTACGCTTAATCTCTATGGCATCGACCCCTTTACCCTCGACCCTGCCCTTTCCAGTGAGATGACCTCCCACAGCTATATCACGCAGATATTCGGTGGGCTGGTGCGCCTTGATGAAAATCTAAAGCCTGTCCCTGATATTGCCCGCGAGTTCAAGGTCAGCGATGATGGTATGACCTACACCTTTTACCTCCGCGACGATGTTAAGTTCCAGGATGGCAGAAAGGTTACCGCTGCCGATTTCAAGTATTCCTGGGAGCGTGCCTGCGACCCGGCGACAAACTCCATGACGGCGGCTACCTATCTTGGCGATATTGTCGGCGCGAAGAAAATGCTGTCTGGTGAGGCTAAAGGGCTTAGCGGCGTTGAGGTTCTTGATGAGCATACCCTTCAGGTGACCATCGATGCCCCCAAGTCTTACTTCCTCTCCAAGCTCACCTATCCCACCGCCTTTGTCGTCGATAAGAAGAATGTGGCGGCGGGAGGGGAGTGGTGGCGACACCCCAACGGCACGGGCTCCTTTAAGCTGGCACAGTGGCAGGAAAGAAGCCTCTTCGTTCTGGAGCGTAACCCCCTCTATTACGGCGAGCTGGCTGGGGTCAAGCAGGTAGTCTACCAGTTGTATGGCGGCATACCCATGAACCTTTATGAGACGGGGAAGATTGATGTCACCGGCGTCTCCCTCGATTACATCGATAAGATTACTGACGAGGCGGGTCCCTTCTATCAGGACCTGCGAGTTTACCCCGAACTGAGCTTCTACTACATTGGCTTTAATACTGCCAAGCCCCCGTTCGACGATGCCAACATCCGGCGTGCCTTCTGCCACGCGGTCGACAAGAAGAAGCTGGCTTTTCTGGTCTTCCGGGACATGCTCCAGCCGGCTGATGGCATCCTGCCGCCGGGTATGCCGGGCTACAATGAAAATCTGGTCGGGCTGGAATATGATATTGAGAAGGCGAAAGAGCTGATTAAGAACTCAAAGTATGGCGATGTCTCCCATCTGCCGCCCATCACCATAACCGATGCCGGTGAGGGTGGCGGCGTTTCCAGCGACCTGGAATCGATTATCTACGAGTGGCAGCAGAACCTCGGAGTAGAGGTAAAGGTAAGGCAACTGGAGACGGAGAGGTTTATCTACCATCTCAAGGAAGAGGCGGATGAGATGTTTTATACCGGCTGGATTGCTGATTACCCTCATCCCCAGGACTTTCTCGATATCCTCTTTCACAGCGATGCCGACAACAACTATGGAGGCTACAGCAACCCCGATGTCGATACCCTGCTGGAGATGGCAGCAGTGGAGTCGGATAGCGACTTGAGTTTAGCACTCTATCAGCAGGCGGAGCAGATGCTGGTTGATGATGCTGCCTGTATACCCCTGTGGTTTGGTAAGAATTATATGCTGGTCAAGCCTTACGTTAAGGGATTTGAGTTCAACCCGGTCGGCTTTGCTATGCTCAATAGCGTTACCATAGAGCTAGATTAATGCGGTGGCGGAGGGGGTGGGATTCGAACCCACGTTCCCTTGCGGGAAGGCGGTTTTCAAGACCGCTACCATCAACCACTCGGACACCCCTCCGGGGTTCGAGACAAAAGTTATTATAAAGGGAATCAAGACAATTTTCTACTGGAACGCTGTGTTTTTCTGAGTTTTGGTTTTAAGCAGGGTGTTCAAGAGGTACGGTAGTTCCTCTTAAGAGGGAAGATTCCTAAGAAGGGGGCGCAGCCCCTTCTTTACTTAAAATCCCCCTCTCCTGCAAGGAGAGGGGGCAGGGGGGTGAGGTCAAACATTTAAGCATTACCTGTGACCTTAGTATAACCCTTATAAAAAGATATAATGATGCCCGTCTTGGATTTTCTCTTAAAAAACCACTGGACAAAATTTTTTATATTGCTATAATAGCAACTACATTTTGGTGGTGTCTTCTTATGAGGAACAGGTTCAAGAGAGGGCAGAAAGTCAGGATTAGACCCGTCAGGAGTCAGAGCCCGGTGAGAGATGCTGACCTGGAGCCTTATACCGGGCAAACGGCTGAGGTGGTTGATTTCTACTGGGTAAGCCCCACCCCCGGTCAGCAGTTCTATATCTACACAGTGAAGGTTCTGGTCAGCAATAAAAAGGTAGTGGTGCATGAAGATGAACTGGAGCCTAGTCTGGAGTAACGCTACCGCCAGTCCTGGCAAAGCGGACAGTTGCCCTTGAAGGTTTTTGTTTCCACTATCTGCTTCAGCAGTGCCACCAGTTGAATTGGATGGGACGCTGCCGCCCCCTTCAAGCCCCCGGATTCAATATCATGGGTTTCAGCCTCCATATGGCTTTCAAAGCTGTGCCATAAGTCGCTGCCAAAGAGCGTCATGGCGACGTCCATATTGCCTTCGAGAAGGTAAACAAGCTCGTCTCTGATCAGCTCTTCCACCTCATTGTTCTTGTGGCTGATGTGGTATTGCCCTGGCTTGCCTGGTTTCTCTGTTATCTGGTCTAAATCGTCCTCTATGATTACCTCAGCGATTTCCGCCAGTTGCTTGAAGTGCTCGCTTTTGCGCCTGGACTCAGGAGCAATATTTGCTTTCTTCATCCTGCCCATCAACTTTTCTGGGTAGCCTTTTCGGAAGAGAGGAGTGGCAGTAGTATAAATTTAAAAAACCAGCTCATCGCTGGTCTGATTTTCAATGGAGCGGAAGACGAGATTCGAACTCGCGACCTCCTCCTTGGCAAGGAGGCATTCTAGCCACTGAACTACTTCCGCATCCCTACTATTATAGCATAAAATGGTGCCGAGGGGGAGATTTGAACTCCCATGAGCTTACGCTCGCCACCCCCTCAAGATGGTGCGTCTACCAGCTTCCGCCACCTCGGCGCATGGCAGGAGCGGCGGGATTTGAACCCGCGACCGGCGGTTTTGGAGTTCGATGACCCTGCTCCCCTCTAGTGCCATTAGATAGCATACCATCAGTTCCAGTATAGCGTCAAACCAAATTCCTTTTACTCAATCGTGGTTGCTGGTATAATCCCTTTGGTAAATTGAGGGGGTTA
>CAZHRL010000019.1:0-10166 GCA_964534815.1 uncultured Dehalococcoidales bacterium
CGCAAGTCCCGCCACAAGACCGCTTGATACTCAACCTCGGCAGCCCGCTCAGCCCGCCTATAAGCCTCTCTCCTACATAACATTTTATCACTGCCCTACTGTCTAGGGAAGGGGACAGGGGATAGGTCATACATCTATATTCAACCAAAAGAGAGCAGAAGCGTGAAAGAGGCTCAATTGAGTAGTTGCGCAACTGCTCTAATACGCAAATGCGCTGTTGAGTATCTAGCCGACCGTATCCAGCTTCGCTAGGTCAAACTTCATGCCGTCGCGGGCAGCCATCACTTTAATACCTGTTTCCTGCGTCAGCTTCTCCGCGATTTCCCAGGGGTGTGCCTGCCATGTCCTCATACCAAAGTGGGTCAGGATGGCGACCTTTGGCTTCAGTTCCATGATGATGTGTTTGGCATCGGGCACAGAGAGGTGGTCGATGGGCAGTGGTGCCAGAAAGACCACATTCAAAATCAGCAGTTCGCCGCCGTAGTGCTGAATCAAGCCGTCAAAGTAACGCGTGTCGGCAATATAGGAGAAGGTGTGCTCCGCCGTTTTGAAAATCATACCGTAGGTTTCCACCGGGTGGATGTGCCGTAGGGGAGTGGTAAAGGAGATATTATCTACCGAATAGGTTTTGCCTTCCTCGAGGACTTCGATACCCTCGAGGTAGCTTCTTAGATATGAAAAAACAACTGGCTCACCCTCGAGAGCATCCGCCGGGGCGAAGAGCTTGCCGCGGCGCTTGAAGCCGCCCTGGGTCATTGCCTCGACCATGATGTTGGCATCAGCGGCATGGTCGAGATGGCGGTGCGACAGGATAATAGCGCTCAATTTATAGGCTCTGAGTTTTCTCTTGGTGGACTGGACGATGGAGCCGGGCCCAGGGTCAACGAGTATCTCCGTGCCGTCCAGATTCAGCCAGATGCCTCCTGAAGCGAGAATCTGACTGGCGACCATAATCCTTGCCCCACCCGTCCCCAGAAAGGTGATGGTGTTCTGTATCGGTTTTCCCGTTTTCATGCTAATTAACTATAAAGCATAGCCACCGTTCTTTACAATTTTTGACGCCTCTGATTTTTAGGGACAGGGTGTTGAAGAGGGACGCCAGTCCCTCTTCAGAAAAATTCCCCCTTCCTCTCAGGGGAAGGGGGTCAGGGGGATAGGGTTTTGCTTGAACAGGCAACCCTTTGACGCCTCTGGCTGTTGCCGACTAAAATAGCAGTAACTGTCTGAGAAGGGGGAGGCAAATGGAGCAACTCTGGGCACCGTGGCGCATAAAGTATATCCAGATGGGGAAATCAAAAGGGTGTATTCTTTGTGACGCGCCGAAGGAAAAAGACGACGTCTCAAACTATATTCTCTATCGTGGCAAGAAGAACTTCGTCATCATGAACAGCTACCCCTATAATGCCGGTCACCTCATGGTCGCCCCCTACCGGCACGTGGCGAATCTGGAAGACCTGACCGCTGAAGAACGCAACGAGCATTTTGAGATAGTCGGTCGCAGTGTCAGCGTGCTGAAGCAGGTCTTCAAGCCAGAGGCTTTCAATATTGGCATCAATATCGGTGGAGTCGCTGGTGCTGGCATCGATGAGCATATTCACACCCATATCGTGCCCCGCTGGCAGGGCGATACCAACTTCATGCCCATATTCGCTGATACCAAGGTGATTAATGAAGCGCTGGCAGAGACCTATGCCAGGCTGCAGGGCAAATTTTAGAAAGGGAGGACAGAATGAAAATCCTGGCTTTAATGGGCAGTCCGCGGAAAGAGGGTAATACCGATATACTGGTCGACCAGTTTTTACAGGGTAGCCAGAGCAAGGGGCATAAAGCAGAAAAGCTTTACCTGTATGATTTGAAGATATCACCCTGCGTGGACTGCCGCACCTGCAAGAAAGGGGACCTCGTCTGCAAGGTGAAGGATGACATGCAGAAGATTTATCCCCTTATGGAAGGAGCGGACATTATCGTTTTTGGCACGCCGGTCTACTGGTGGGGACCCACGGGCCCGATGAAGCTCCTCATGGATAGAATGCGTCCTTTTGCTGCCAATAAGAAACTGAGGGGAAAGAAAGCTGTCGTTATTGCTCCTTCTGGGGACCCGCCCGACCCTTGCTGGCCCATTGTCGAGATGTTCCGACTCTCTTTCGATTACCTCGGCGTGGATTTTGCCGGCAAGCTCCTGTCTCAAGCCTATGACAAGGGGGAGATTAGACAGAACCCGGCAGTGTTAAAGCAAGCTTACGATTTGGGAGCTTCTTTGTAGCCTCTGCGGGCAGCGATAATGTAGCGAGCCACCTCGGCAAAGCCGTCCCCGAAGGGAAGGTCGCTGGCATACTCCGCTGCTTTTTCCAGCAGCCGCCTCTCCTGAGCAGGAAGCCTGGGGTTGATGATGAGGACGCTGTGGGGAAAAAGCTCAAAGAGGGATATATCCGTCGTGGAGTCGCCGAAGACCATGACCTCGTCGGGAGACAAGCTGTCCTCCCTGGTTTGCCCGAGCAAACCCAGCAGCGTTTTCCCTTTGCTGATGCCTCTTAGCATCAGGTGAAGGATGAAGCCGGAGTCGAGAAGCTCAACGTCTTCCAGATGCTTCAGCAGTTTTGCCTTGTCTATGCCGAGCGCCCAGAAGACCACGTCCACCAGTCTCTCCCGGTTGTCCTCCCTTTCCTTGATAGCGCCGGGGAAGATTTTCTTCAGTTTTTCCAGGGCGTTGAGGGCAGCCTCACGGGAATAGCCCAAGTCCACGAGCTCATCGCTCACTTTCAGCTTGGCGACGGCGCCATTTTCGGCGATGATGGGTCCGCTGATGCCCAGCTTCTTCGCCAGTGCTTCCAGCCCATATATTGTCCGACCCGAGACGAGGCCGACGGTAATTCCTGCCTCCTCAAGCTGGCGGGCGGCTTCCGAAGCTACGGCGCTGATAGAGTCGTCGCTGGCGGTCATGGTGCCATCGACGTCAGCCATCACCAGCTTTATCTGGCGAGCCAGTTGGGGGGTAATCTCCCGGTAGGAACGAACCATGGACACCTCATCTTAACTTAGTTAAGGCAGAGTGTCAAAAACCGCCAACTGAGATTGTTTGCGACCATCATCAAGCCCCGTCATTGAGAGGGGCAGGAGACTCCGCAACTGCGTAACCTCTCATTTGCGTAATCGAGTATTGACGCATTTGCGCAATTACGCTATAATTATTTCTTAAAGGCGGGAGTATGTCAATCATCTGCATTGCCAATCAAAAGGGCGGCGTCGGCAAGACTACTACTGCGGCTGCCCTGGCGGAAGGGCTTGCTGAGCTTAAGAAAAGAGTGCTTCTCGTCGATTGGGACCCGCAGGGCAGCCTGACTATTACTATGGGGCTTAATCCGGGCAGCCTGAACGGCACGGTCTATGATGTGTTGTCTGTGCTGCTTAAAAAGCAGAAAAGCCCCTCCATCAAAGATGTTATTCACCATAGTGAAAACCCCGGTATCGACCTCGTTCCGGCAAATATAGAGCTGTCGCAAGCTTCGCTTGACCTGCCAGAAATCCCGAACCGGGAGCTAGTGTTGAGGGAAATGCTCGCGCCGGTGCGCCGGGTCTACGATTATGTTGTGGTGGACTGCCTGCCCAGTCTGGGGTTACTGACCATCAATGCTCTGGCTGCCGCCGATAAGGTGTTGATACCTCTTCAAGCCGACTTTCTGGCGATGAAGGGGCTGGAACTGCTTTTGAGTACCATTATTCGGGTACAGGAGAAGCTAAATCCCCGACTGGAAATTTTAGGGATACTGTTCACCATGACCAACCCGAGGACACTGCACTGTAGAGAGGTTATGGATGTTACCAAAAGAGTTTTTGCCGACCGTATAAGAATATTTGACACCATTATCCCGGCCAGTGTCCGCTTTAAGGAAGCTCCGGCTGCCGGGAAGTCAATCATAACCTATGCCTCTACATCTGAAGGGGCGTCTGCCTACCGATTACTAGCGAAAGAGGTGTTAAATGAAGAGGGCGATAGTCACTGAGGAACTGGCTTACGGCAAAGCACTGGAGCGTTTGACAGGTGCCAGCAGGAAGTCGGCGCAAATAGCAAAGAGTGAACAGGCAGAGGACTCCGGGGTTGCCCGGATTAAGCTCTCTGTTTTCTTGTGCCGTGAAGAGGATGCTTATTTGGAGACTTTAGCCTCAACAGCGAAGTTCAGCGGCGGAAAGAAAATCAGTAAGACCAGGATTGTCGAAATGATGATTCGGGCTTTCCGGAAGTCCAATCTGGATGTCAGGGGTGTCCGTTCCGAGGAGGAGCTTTATAAAAGAGCAATTGCGCAATTGCGCTCTTGAGGAAATGCGTATTTTTCTGAAATTGCGCCATAGAGCAGTTCAGGCGCACTTGTCTCAGACTCTGTTAAAAATCGGCGGTTTGGCTTCTTTGGTATTCCCCCACAACTATTAGTTTTGAAAATCAGGGTCTAGAAAACGATTCTACTGACCCTCTTCGAGACGGAGTTAAGCAATCAATTAAATGCTGATTTCTCCGGGCAGGGCAATACTTTAGCGCCAGGCTCTGATAGTTGAGGAGAATACTACTTTTCTAGTTCCTCTTGAATATCCTTAGCCATCTTTAAAAATAGCTTCCTCAGCCTTCTCATGACCTGTTCGGCAGCCAGTTCCCCGGCTGTCTTTGCTTCTTCGGCGGCTTTTCTGGCATTGGCGGCAGCCTCTTCAATCTCATCCAGGATAGCGGGAAGGGGCTTGTCAAAAATGCCGTGTTCCCGTTTAGTCTGTTCTGCCATTACCTTCCTCCTAATTCTTTTCTGTGATGCTGAGATGGGGAGCAATTTCTGGTGCCCCCAAGGGAATTCGAATCCCTGTTGACGGCTTGAAGGGCCGCTGTCCTAGGCCTCTAGACGATGGGGGCACAACCTAAAAGTATAGCAGGAGTTGAGACCGCATAGCAACTGCTGAAAGCACGAGGTCGTTCAGCAATTCACAAGACAGAAGCCCGAATGACGGGGCGTGATGATGTTTGCAAACAATCTCGAAAGCACCGCTTATTATGTGCTACAATGTCGCCAGCATAAGATGAATATCCAAGGCTGGCTGAAGAAGAACCTCATCCCCCTGTTAGGTCTCCTCTTTGTGGTGGCTGTCACTGTGGCTATTTTTCTCGTTTACCGCAATTTCCCCAGACTGTTTCACGAACTGAGAAGCTACGGCTATCTGGGTGCTTTCCTTATCAGTTTATTGCTGAATGCCACCGTCATCTTGCCGGCGGGCAATTTCCTTGTCCTCTTTACGCTGGCGGCAGTATCGCCGATACCTGTCTTGGTAGGTGTGGCGGGCGGTGCCGGCGCTGCTCTGGGAGAGATAACTGGCTATATGGCGGGGCGGAGCGGACGGGCGGTGGTAACAAGCAAGGAAAAGACCTATGCCAGGCTCGAGCAGTGGGTGAAAAAAAGGGGGTCGCTCACCATCTTTGTTCTCTCTGTAATACCGATGGTTTTCGACCTCGTGGGTATTGCCGCTGGTGTTCTCCGCTTCCCCTTCTGGAAATTTCTCCTTTTCTGCTGGCTGGGCAGGACCTTGTTCTATATTGGTATTGCGCTGGTAGCACCCTGGGGGCTGGAAATAGTTGTGGAAAGGATTGAGCCAATCTCAACTAGTATCACCGCCGCCTTAGCCACTTTATTGCTTTTAGTGATAGGACTGGCTCTGGAGCGCTGGCAGTGGAACCGCAGCCGCTGAGGTATTATTGCTTTTTCCCTTTGATTTTCAGCATCAATAACGAGCCGAGGATAAAGTAGATAAAGCACCCCAGAAACATGATGGAGTAGCCCTGTCCGGGGTGGGCTGGGTTTTCAAAAAAATCAATAACTGGACCGATAAGTCGTGCGGCAGCACCGCCACCAGCCGTCGCCATATTTGCCAGGCCAAGGTATCTTGCCTCTTCGCCTTTGGGGACTAAATCGGTCGCCAGAGCCCAGTTGCTGCTCAAGAACGCCCCGCTGGCGATTCCCAGAAGGACGCCGCAAGCCAGTATGTAGGCATAGCTGTGCAGGAAGAAGAGAACGGCGATGGCTAAGGCGCCGAGGAGTCCAGAGGTCACGGCAATCGGCTTACGCCCTATTCTATCGGAGAGGCGTCCGGCAGGATAGACCGCAGCTAACATGCCGGCACCGATAGCGATAAGCAGGTCGGCGGTTACTGTCGCCGGATTTTCAACGCCGACCACATCCTTGAGGAAGTAGAGAGCAAAGGTCTGCAGGGTGGCAAAAGCCATCAGGATGAAAAGTCGAGATACCAGAAACCAGACGAAATCCTGGTTTAGCTTAACATCAATCTTGAAGGTCCGGTAAAGGATTGAGGGCGAGGGCAGGCGAATGCCGCCAGCTCCAGCCGGCTCTTTGACGGTCAGGATGGTGGCGGCCATGGCGCCGAGCAGGACAATCGCCAGTGTGGTCAAAGAGAGCCACAGCCAGACCTCTCCTTCGCCGCCGAAGTATTTTCCCATCAGATATCCGATGAGTCGGGCGAGGGCGATTCCTCCTAATATCTCAAAAAGGGTCTTCACTCCTGAAGCTACGCCCCGCCTTTCTTGCGGTGCTAAATCGGGGATGAAAGCCTGGTAAGGACCCTGCGCCGTATTGGAGCTAATCTGCATCAGGCAATAGAAGACGAAAACAGCGGCATAGGAGTGGAACAAGCCTATCCCCGGCAGGAAAAGCATTGCTGCCATCATTCCGAGAAGAATATAGGGTCGGCGGCGACCCCAGCGAAAGCTCGAACGGTCGCTGAAGGCACCGGCTATCGGCTGGGCGAGCATGGCTAAAATCAAGCCGCTAAAGGTGAGCAGCCCGAGGTAGGTGTTCTTTTCCGACTCCGCCACAAAGTCGAGCAAGCGCAGGGGCAGGACAATGCTGTGCAGGCTGCTCCAGAGGGCGGTCAGGGCGAAGCCGAGAATGGTAATCTTGATGTAGTCGGCAGGGCTAAATCTCTGTGGCATCGCAGTAAATATAGCAGAGCAGGATTAAAGAGACAATGCTGCTAATCTTGATTTTGTCGCCTCGCATCGGCTATATTATCTTATCCGAAATCTTAAAGGTGAGGGGAAAAGACCTTGGGGCAGAACTCGTTTCCCTATTTTGTCGATTGGGTTTTGACCGACCGCTGCAACCTGAAGTGCCGGCATTGTCGCGGCATGTTCAAGGGGGGACTCTCCACGGAAAGAGCCAGAAGGCTAATCGATGAGATGGCGGAACTGCACCCTGCTTGGGTGATTATGGAAGGTGGTGAACCGCTTTTACACCCCGACCTCTTTGAGCTGCTGGAGCCGATGCATGACAAGAAGCTCCAGGCGCATCTGATTACCAATGGCTTGCTGCTCACCCCGGAGATATTAGCACGTCTGAAAAGGTTGGGTGTCAGGGTGATGGTGAGCATTGATGGGGCGGTCAAGGAGACCTATGAGGCTATCAGGCAGGGCGCTAATTTTGAAACGGTTGTCGAGAAGGCACGCAGCGCTGCCCGTGAAGGACTCCTCGAGGCAATCAACTTCACCATATTGAAGAAGAACTATAAGGAGATACCGGGCGTTTTCAAGATGGCGGAGTCCATTGGCGCGCCCCAGATAACCTTTATCGGACTCAAGCCCTGCCATAATTATCCCGAAGAACTCCTCTCGCCTCAGGAGTATGAGGAAGCCATCAGGCTGGTCTGTCAGGCGGCACAGAAGAGCAAGGTTGAGTTCTTCTTTGATGAGCCATTTTTCTGGGCGGCGGTCAGGGAGTGGGGGCTGCTGGTTCAGAAGCCGGCGGAGGGTGCCGGGATTTTATATCCCGAGACCACCGCCTGCATCTTTGGCGAATATCTCTTTATTGAGCCGAGCGGTGAGGTCAAGCCCTGTAGCTTCGGTCAGCTTATTCTGGGCAATGTCAATGAAAAGTCCCTCGTGGAGATATGGCAAGAAGCGCTCTCAATGCCGCTTCTCCATCAGATTAAAGACCCGAAGACCAAGAAGGGGTATTGTCGGAGCTGCCGTTATCTCGTCGATTGCAAGGGGTGTCGTTCGCGAACCTTTGTCCTCACCGGCGACTGGTTTGCCGCTGACCCCTGCTGCCCTTTGGGCGCTAAGCTGGCAACAAGGAGGGTTGAATGAAAGTTGTCGGTATTGACCCGGGAACGGGGAGCTTTGATTTCTACGGAATGGACGGGGATAAGGTTATCATCGATACCACAGTAGCTGTGGCGGATGTGGCTCAAAACCCCAAAGTGCTGGTGGATACCGTGAGAAGCGTCTTTCCACTGGATATGATAATAGGACCATCTGGCTACGGGATGCCAGTAACCCCCATCAAGGACATCACGGAGCAGGATTTGACCAGGATGGTGCCTGATGATAAGAGCATCCCTCTTTATGAGGGCATTCGTATGGTGGTCAGACTGATGAAGCAGGAGGGCTTCCCGCTCTCTTTCACTCCGGGAGTGATTCACCTCCAGACCGTGCCCGCCTATCGTAAGGTGAACAAGCTTGATATGGGTACAGCCGATAAGGTCTGCTGCACCGCTCTGGCAATCAGAGACCAGGCAGAGCGCTACCGCATCGATTACAGTGAGACGTCTTTTATCCTCGTTGAGGTCGGCTATGCCTTCAATGCCGTAATTGCGGTTGATAAAGCCAGGATAGTCGATGGCTTGGGGGGCACATCCGGAGGACCGGGTTTCATCACCGTGGGGACGATAGATGCTGAGCTGGCGGCACGTTTGGGGAAGTTCCCCGGCATCGTGCTTTACAGCGGCGGCGCTAAGGATGTGAGCGGTAAGATGGATTTGACTCCTGAGGAACTGGCGCAAAATCACGGCAAATATGCCGATGCCTGGAATATGCTTCTGGAGAGCGTGGCTAAAGGCGTGGCAGCGATGATGGTGTCCATGGAGAAGCCGAGGGAGATTCTGCTTTCCGGTCGGCTCTCCCGCATCCCGCAGATTGCCGAGGCATTGCAGGAAAAGCTTGCCCGGTTTGGCGAGGTGCGCCTCATCGGGAGACATGCCAGCGTCGCCAAAGAGGCGGCGGAAGGGGCGTATATTATCGGGGAGGGGTTGCTGGGTGGCAAATACAAGCGTCTTGTTGAGGCGATGGAGCTAAAGAAAGCCAGGGGGACAATGTACGACTACGTTCTGCTGAAGGGAGCCGAGGTAGAAAAGCCTTAAGCCAGAGAAGTAGCGTAGATGATAAGACTTCCCGCCGACGTCAGTGTGGTTAAGGGCGTTGCCCGGGGTTTTGGTGCCTCCTGCGAGGTCGAGTTCTGGCGCGGCTATCCCACGCTAGTGAATGACCCCGGCATGGTGCATATCGTTAAGGAAGTGGCTGCGGGCATTATTGGCGTGGACAGGGTGCTCACTGCTGAGCCGAGCCTGGTTGGTGAGGGCTTTGCTTTCTTTGCCCAGAAGGTGCCGGCGGCAATGTGGTTTCTCGGCGCCTGGAACCAAAACAAGTATCAAGTGCCGACCCATCATCACGACCCCAAATTCGATTTAGAAGAAGGCTGTCTGCCTTTGGGAGTGGAACTGATGGCTAATTTAGCCCTGGAATATCTTTATGGCAACAAAGAAGGAGGTTAAACTATGCAAATTGGCGATGAGGTCAAGCTGCGAGTGAGGATGAGCGCCCGTGATGTCCATTATGGCGGGGACCTGGTTCCCGGAGCCAAGACACTGGAGCTTTTCGGTGATATTGTCACCGAGGTTACCATCCGCCATGACGGCGATGAAGGTCTCTTTCGCGCTTATAAGGATATCGAGTTCCTCGCCCCGGTCTATGCTGGCGACTATCTGGAGGTAACCGGGAAATTAATCAAGCTCGGCAATACCTCCCGGACGGTGGAGCTGGTGGCGAAGAAAGTGATTGCCTCTTCACGCGACCCCAGGACTCCATCAGCGGCGGACGTCCTGGATGAGCCGATAGTGGTCGTCCGGGCGATTGGTGTTACCGTTACCCCGAAGGAACACCAGCGGAAAACACCGAAATAATCGATTCTAATCTAAGCTGGTCTTAGAGGATGTTGAAGAGAGACGTCAGTCTCTCTTAATTGAAAAGCCCCCCTTCCCCAGGGGAAGGGGGGCAGGGGGATGGGGTTTCCCCTAATTGAAGGTCTATCTCTACCAGAACTGGACCTGGGTTACTGTTTCCTGGCTCT
>CAZHRL010000020.1:0-10139 GCA_964534815.1 uncultured Dehalococcoidales bacterium
CAGCAGAACAGGCTCTACAGGAGTTAGAAGCAGCAGAAGAGCCGCTATCTTTCCGAATTGAGTTACCCGGGGAACAGAATGCTTATCAGCAGGAAAATTAGATTACGCCCAAAAAGCCTGACAGATGCCCACGATGATTACGCCTGGCAAACAGACCCAGAGCTAGCCCGTCTGGATGCCGTGCTGCCGCTGAATATGACTTTCCCCCAGTATCTTGCCGAGTATGCTCGGGAACTGCGTTACCCCTCCCTGACCAAGCATCTTTTTGCCATTGAGACACTGGAGGGCAAACACATTGGCAACTGCGTCTACTTCGATACCAATGACAAAGATGACGCCGAGCTGGGGATTATAATTGGCGACCGGGAATACTGGAATAAGGGCTATGGCACAGACGCCGTAGGCACTTTAGTCGGGTATATCTTCCGCGAGACAAAATTCCATCGAATCCGCCTGAAGACCTTAGAAACAAACAGCCGCGCCCAGGAGTGCTTCAAAAAATGCGGCTTTATCCCCTTCGGCCATTTATTCCGCAATGGCTATAACTTCATACTGATGGAACTCACCCGAAAAAAGTGGCAGGCACAGCAAAAAGAAAGCGAGGTTGCCGGTAAGAATTTCTAGCCGCGGCTCGGCACGGTGACCACCGCCGAGCCGATGACCGTCTTCTCTGCTTTGGGATTCTCCACCCAGATGTCGCACTCAACGAGGTGCTCGCCATCTTTGACATACTTGTTGGTTACTTTACCTTTACAGGTGAGAGGCTCGAAGGGGACATTCATTCCCCGGTAGCTAACGGAAAACTTCCTGATGCTCCCCTCAACTCCTATCCAGTCGCTCAGCAACTGCCCCAGCAAGCTCGCTGAAAGCTGTCCGTGAACAATAACACTGGGCAGACCATTGCGCAGAGCATAGTCTTTATCATAATGGATTTCATAAAAATCGGTGGAAGCGCCCGCCCATTTTACCAACTGGCGTGTGGTCGGATGTTTCACCAGAGAAGGAATCTCACGACCAACAGCTATATCTTCATAATAGATTTGCTTATTCACGCTTCACCCCTGCGGGCTTATAAATGATGACCAGTTGACGGCATCTGGCTACCAGTTCACCATTCTGATTCTTATAGGCTCTTTCGTAGGTCATGAAAGCCATCTTGCCCAGCCTTTTGCTATCTCGCTCACGAGCATCAACCAGCGTATTGGTAATGGTTATCTTATCGCCAGCCTTAATGGGACGGTACCACTCAAGCTCCGTGCCGCCGTGAAGCCCGGCGATATTCGGTATATCGGTGCGCGGACCTTCTGCCTGAAAGTCCTCCCACCCGAGGGCAATGACCAGAGCCAGCGGCGCCACAAGACCGCCGTATTTTGTCTTCCTGGCGAACTCCTCGTCCTGCCAGAGGGGATTGGGGTCTTCTATGGCGCGGGCAAACTGCCGGATTAACCCCTTCTCGACTTCGTAAACTCTGGGCTTACCCTCTACTCCAATCTTCTTTTTCAGCTCCTCGGTAACCAAAGACTCGTCAGCCATAGACCACTCCTTGTTAAGCTTTTTGAGAGCTGACCCAGTGTAACCCGACCCAGTCAGACTTGTCAATTTAGACTAGTTGCCGATTCTGCTCGCAGCTAAAATTTAACATTTGACCTTTTCTGCTTTATCAAGTAAATTTAATTAAAGCCATAACAAGATTGACAAATATAACTTGCTAGGTTATCATAGTATGTGGGATGTCATTTTCTATACCAGGCCAAACGGTCGAAAACCAGCTCAAGAGTGGATTCAAGACCAAGACAAAAGTATACAGGCTAGTATAGATACAAGGATTAATAGGCTGAGAATAGAAGGGCCGCTTCTCGTAGAAAGCAGGATGCTTGTCCCGATAAGAAAAAAACCGAAGCATGGTAGGCCTATTCATGGATTTTATGAATTAAGAGACCTCAGCAAGAAGTGGAGAATAGCCGTATATCATGACTTCAGAAGAAGTGCATTCGTGCTTATATCTGGGTGGCGTAAGTTACAACCAGTGCAGAAAGACGATGTCGACAAAGCAATAAGATTACTGGATGAATATTTACGGTATAAGGAGAAAGTGAATGGCTGGAGCACCAATTGAAGACATCTTGGAAAGATTAAAAGACCCAGAATATGCCAGACTTTATGGGGAGGAAAGTGCAAAAGTAGACTTTGCAATCACTCTGACAAAAGCTCGCAAGAGCCTAAATCTCACACAGAAGGATTTAGCCGAGAAGCTTGGCATTAGTCAACCATACGTGGCTAAATTGGAGGGGGGTGAAGCAAATCCAACTCTTAGTACTATTGGTAGATTACTAGCAGCTATAAATCTTAGACTGGTTACTGGAACAGCGCCACTCGCGCCTGAAGCATCAAGTTCTTTTAGAGGATTTGTTTTTATGAGTGCAGCTGACCAAACTAAACCGGAAGCCTATGTAACAACTTATCGGGGTGCTAATACGGCAACTATTGAATGCTCCCCTATATCACCTTGGCAACTAATAAGTGAAACTGAAAAAGTTCCTGTTGGAGGTGCAGCAAGATGAATTTGTCAAAAGACATGCATAAAGTATTGACTGATGAGATAAGAACTGCCATAGATTGTATGAAGAAAGTTAATACACCGGAAGAAAAACTCTTTTTCTTCAGCGCAGTATACGGAGCTGCCTTCAGAATTATGAACATCCAGTACGATGCCGAGCTTGCCTTTCTTCATAATGTCATAAGTTCAGCCTATAGCATAATGAATACAAGTCTCACAGCAATTAAATCGGGACAAGGGGTTAACACGTTTCCTAAGAATTTATTTGAGAAACTAGAGAATATACTAGAGCAACTTCTAAGGACAATAGAAGAAGGTAAGAAAACTTATCCACTACTCGAAATCATTTCTAACCTGTCGTACAGTACAACTGGCAATGGATATTACCTTTACCTTAAAGGCGTGATTAAGCTAGAATAAAACTTCGCTAAATTTTTCCCTTACTCCTTGCTTACCGGAATAGTCGTGCCGGTAGCTTTGGCAACAAGTTTGCCCTCCTGGTTTGCCACCGTAATCTCGGAGATACCCACCCGCCGCCCGCTCTTCACCACCCGACATTCAGCGGTGAGTTCATCACCCACTTTGGCGCCGGCAATAAAATGGATATTGAACTGAGAGGCATAGCTGGGATAGGAAAGGGAATTGGAAGCGTAGGCAAAAGCCTGGTCTGCCAGCGCCATAACAACACCGCCAAAGATAAGGTCGTTGAAGTTCAGATGCTCGGGCGATAGCTTCATTGTTACCCGCGCATAGCCCGGCGTAAGCTCAACGAGCCTCATCTTCAGAAAGGAGGCGATAGGCTCGCTCTTTTCCCTAGCTTTTAATTCTGCGACGGTGTTATCCGACTTACCCTCCCCTGACATCCTATCCACCCTTCTTGAATTTCTGAATAGCCTTGCGGAAGCCATCCAGAGAACCCTCCAGTACCCTATCGTCCATACAATAAGATATCCGGAAATACCCCGGCAGACCAAAACCAGTCCCGGGTACCACCAGCACCCTTAAGTCTTTCAACTCCATGACGAAGGGGATTTCATCTGCCACGGGTGATTTCGGAAAGAGATAGAAAGTCCCCTGGGGCTTGCTTATTGAATAACCCATTTTGCTGAGGTTATCACACAGGAAGTCCCTCTTCCTTTGATAGTCAGCGACAGAGGTCGTCAGGGCTTGCAAACGAGCGACAACGCGCTGCATTAAAGCCGGGGCATTGACAAACCCCAGCGTCCGGTTGCAGAAAGTGAAGCCAGCCACCAGTTCTTCCCGATTAGGACACTCGGGGCTAATGGCAATATAGCCAATTCGCTCGCCGGGTAAGGATAGGTCTTTGGAATGAGAGGTAATAATCATAGACCGCGAGTAGTAGCGCGAGGGGAAGGGGAACTTCAAACCGTCATAGATAATCTTACGATACGGCTCATCACTGATAAGAAAAATCTCAGTGCCGTATTGAGCTTCCTTCTTACGGAGCAACTCTGCCAGTTGCTTGAGGAAGCTATCGCCATAGACAACACCAGTGGGGTTGTTGGGTGAGTTGAGGATTAAGGCTCTGGTCTGGGGTCCAATGCCACTTTCTAGCGCATCGAGTCTGGGAAGGAAATCATCATCGCAGGGGAGCATCTTGACTACCCCGCCGTGATTCTCAATATAGCCGGGATACTCCACGAAGTAGGGAACAAAGATGATGACCTCCTCTCCGGGATTAACTATTGTCTTCAAGACCACATTTGCTGCTGCCGCCGAACCGCAGGTCATCACGACGTCATTGGCGGTGAACTTAAGGCCTGAATCCTTGACCAGCTGCTCCGCTACCGCTGCCCTTGTTTCAGGATAGCCGTTGGCCTGCATATAACGGTGCATCCCTGGCACCGGGTTCTCTACCAGCTTCCTCAACTCACGGTAGAACTCGGGAGGCGGCGGCACCGTTGGGTTGCCTGCCGTCAGGTCAAAGACCTTATCATCCCCATATTGCTTCTTCAGTTTAATCGCCTCATCCATCATTCTCCTTATCCAGGAGTCCTGCCCTATGCCTTCACGGATAATTTTAGATAGAGACATTTCGCACTTCCTTTCTACCCTTTTCAAAAGCGGTGATATTTATTTTCTGCGCCTTAGCCGGCACGCGTTGACAGATGGTCTCTTTCCAGACAGCAACCTTGAGCGGGAGAAAAACCGAGGCACAACCCAGCATGAACATATTCAGCGTCCTGATATCCCCCAGTTCTTTGGCTTGTTTCGTCCCATCAAAAAAGTAAATATTGCCCGACCGTTGCTTTAGTATACTAAATATTTCCTCATCAGTGGGATAACGCTCATTGCCCAGATTGACGGACAGCGGCGGCAACACATAGTTATTAACGATAACAACCGCTTCTGGGCGAAGATAGTCTGCCCACCGTGCTGCCTCTAGCTTCTCGAAGGCTAACATTATGTCAACTTCTCCTGCCTTGATGAGAGGCGACCAGACATGTGGAGCAAGTCTCACATGGCTGACGACACTGCCGCCACGCTGCGCCATACCCAGAGTATCCGTTTTCTTGACATCGTAGCCACTGGCTAGAGCCGCTTCACCAATGATATCGCTGGCGAGAATAACCCCCTGCCCGCCCACTCCGGTAACCAGTAGATTTACCCTTTTCATCTGGATTTCACCGCCTCGAGTTCAGATTGCGGCACTATCGCCTGCTGCGGACAAACCTGCTGACAGACCAGGCAGTTTTCGCCAGCACATAAGGTGGCTTCAATATAGACCTGCTCTCCATCGCTCTGAATGGCAGGACAGCCAAGCTGAAGGCAAATGCCACACCGGTTGCATCTCTCAATATCTACGGCTCTCGGCTCGGCACATTTCGGTGCCAGCACCACGCAGGTGCCACGCACGATAATCACAGAAAGCTCTTCACTCGCCAGGGAAGCCCTGACGGCAGCCCTCAGTTCTTTAAGATTAAAAGCATCTACTGTCCTGACATTACTGATGCCCATGCCCCGCACCAGCGGCTCCAGCTCCACGGCTCTGGTCTTTTTCCCCTTGGCGGAGATACCAGTCCCCGGGTGCCCCTGATGACCGGTCATTGCTGTTGTCCGGTTATCGAGAATGAGGACTGTTATCTTCCCTTCGTTATAGACGGCGTCCACCAGTGGCGTTATGCCGGCGTGGAAGAAGGTGGAATCGCCGATAACGGCGACTACCTTTTTGCTGACGCCTGCCTTCTCCAAGCCCAGCGCCTGACCGATGCTCGCCCCCATACAGGCGCAGGTGTCCATGGCACTGAGCGGCGGGTAGGTGCCCAGAGTGTAACAGCCGATGTCGCCCGTGATGATTAGCTTCGGCTCTCTCGGCGCTTTGTCTTTAGATTTAGGCAAGCGTAAACGCTGACCAATGCTGCTGAGAACAAAGAAGATGCCGGTGTGAGGACAGCCGGGACAAAGGAGGGGCGGTCGCTTGGGCAGTTCAACGGCTGTATCTACCTTCGGCAGGGACGCGGTTTCAATCTTCGGCAGTAGCCCAGCGGCGCGGCTTTTCTCCTCAATAATACCCAAATTCAGCTCGCCAAAGCGCGGGATGAACTCCTTCCCGCTCACCTCTAGCCCCATCGCCCGGATGTTTTCCTCAAGGAAGGGGTCAAGCTCCTCAACAACGATAAGTCTGTCCACCTGCTCGGCAAAGCTGCGGATTAAATTCTGAGGGAGGGGATAGGTCATACTCAGCTTCAGAAATGAAGCCCGGGGGAAAATCTCTTTGGCGTATTGATAGGCAATCCCGCTGGTGATGATGCCGAGTTTGCGCTCGCCCCATTCGATTCGATTTAAAGGAAAGGTCTCAGCGTAAGCTGCCAGTTTCGCCAAACGCTCTTCAATCAAGGGGCGTCTCAGCCGAGCGTATACCGGCAGCATGACATACTTGCTCACATTATGTGGAAAGGCGATTTGCCTCTGCGGCAAAGCACGGCTGCGAGTAACCTTTACCACAGATTTAGAATGAGAAATGCGGGTGGTGCTACGCAACAGCACCGGAGTATCGAACTCCTCACTTATCTCAAAGGCATGAGCCATGATGTCGTAGGCTTCCTGGCTATCGCTCGGCTCGAGCATGGGCACTTTAGCCAGCCTGGCATAGTGCCGATTGTCCTGTTCATTCTGAGAGCTATGAATTCCCGGGTCGTCCGCCGAAATTATCACTATCCCGGCATTGATACCGGTGGTCGCCGCCGCCAGAAAAGCATCGCTGGCAACATTCAGCCCGACGTGCTTCATCGAAGCCATAGCACGCACCCCGGCATAGGCTGCCCCCAGCGCCACCTCCACGGCTACCTTCTCATTCGTTGACCATTCGGTATAGACGTCATCAAAGCAAGCCATGGCTTCCAGTATCTCAGTGCTGGGAGTGCCAGGGTAAGCCGCGGCGACTCTGACTCCGGCATGATAAGCCCCCAGAGCCAGAGCCTCATTCCCCGAGAGCAGTCTCACTTCAGCCATGCGTAGCCTTTCCACAGGACGTGATTTAACGCTTACACGCTGGTGCGCAAAGGGTTAGTGCCAAATCCGGGCAAATTTCCGATAACAAGTTACCACTTGAAGATTTGGACTGTCAAGCTCATCCCTTGAAGAACTCGACGGATAGGGGCGGCACGGTAAGGTTGAGAGAGTAAGGACGACCGTGCCAGGGGATGTGTTCGGCATTCACACCACCGAAATTGCCGTAGCCGCTGCCGCCAAACTCCCTGGCATCGCTGTTGGCAAGCTCCTTCCAGAAGCCGTCGCGTGGGACGCCGACTTGATACTGGTAACGAGGCACTGACGTGAAGTTGCAGACAACGAGTATAATATCGTTGGTCAACCTCCCTTTGCGGATGAAGCTGATGACGCTCTGGTCAGCATCATTGCAATCAATCCACTCAAAGCCATGCGGTTCAAAATCAAACTCGTGGAGCGCCAGCTCACTCCGATAAAGCTGATTCAGCGACCTGACCCAGCCCTGTATCTCCACATGCCTCTGATAATTGAGCAGGTGCCAGTCCAGACTGCGGTCATGGTGCCACTCCTGCCACTGTCCGAATTCGCCCCCCATGAAGAGCAGTTTCTTCCCGGGCTGACTATACATATAGCCGAAAAGAAGCTTCAAATTGGCAAACTTCTGCCAGTCATCGCCGGGCATCTGGCTCAGCAGCGAACCTTTGCCATAGACCACCTCGTCGTGAGAGAGGGGCAAGACGAAATTCTCGGTGAAGGTATAGAGCGAGCGAAAGGTCAAATCATTATGGTGGAATCTGCGGTAGACTGGGTCCTTGGACATGTAACGCAGCGTATCGTGCATCCAGCCCATGTCCCACTTCATGCCAAAGCCCAAGCCTCCCACATACGTCGGGTGCGACACCATGGGCCAGGCGGTGGACTCCTCAGCAATAGTTTGCACGTCAGGATAGTGCCGATAGACCTCTTCATTGAAACGCCGCAGAAAAGCGATTGCCTCAAGGTTTTCCCTACCCCCATACTTATTCGGAATCCACTCACCATTTTTTCGAGAGTAATCCAGATAAAGCATGGAAGCGACGGCATCCACGCGCAGACCGTCAGCATGATATTTGTCCAGCCAGAACAGGGCGTTGCTGATGAGGAAGCTCTGCACTTCATGACGTCCGTAATTAAAGACAAAGCTATTCCAATCAGGGTGAAGCCCTTTCTTCGGGTCGGCATGCTCATAAAGGCTGGTGCCATCAAAAAAGGCGAGCCCGTGCTCATCTGAGGGGAAGTGCGACGGCACCCAGTCCAGAATCACGCCAATACCCTGCTGATGAAGGCAGTCAATAAGGTACATGAAGTCCTGCGGCGTGCCGTAACGGCTGGTCGGTGCAAAATAGCCGGTGACCTGGTAGCCCCACGAGCCATAGAAGGGATGCTCCATCACGGGGAGAAACTCGACGTGGGTGAACCCCATCTGCTTAACATACTCAGCCAGCCGAGGCGCCAGCTCCCGATAGGTGAGCCAGCGCTCGCCTTCCTCTGATATGCGCCGCCAGGAACCCAGATGCACCTCATAGATGGCGATGGGAGCATTCAGCGCATTACGCTCCCGTCGCTTCGCCATCCATTCCTGGTCGCCCCAATCATACTTCAAGTCCCAGACAATAGAAGCCGTTTTGGACGGCGTCTCATCATAAAAAGCAAAGGGGTCTGCCTTATCCACCTGATAACCGCGATAACTGGAGACAATGTGATATTTGTAAAGGGCTCCCTTGCTCATCCCGGGGAAAAATCCTTCCCAGATGCCTGACCGCCCGCGCGGATGCAAGGGGTGGCTCGTCCGGTTCCACCCATTGAAGTCGCCCATGACAAAGACGCGCTCAGCATCAGGCGCCCATACCGCAAAATAAGTCCCCTCCTTGCCTCCAACCGTCAACGGGTGCGCCCCTAATTTCTCATAAAGGCGGAAGTGCGAGCCCTCATTGAAAAGGTAAAGGTCGTCTTCACTTAGAAGAGTAGCTTCTTTCTTTGCCAACTTATTAAGTCTCTCCCCTTCTCAGTTTATTTATCTCTTTCAGTGTATCACGCACCTCGGGCATCTGACAAAAATCTTCAAAACCAAGGCGTGCCTTGCGCCGCCAGTTGGGGTGTTCTTCTCCGGTGCTCGGTATGTTTTGGGGTTGAGTTTCCCGCCACAGGTCTTCCAGATTTACCAAGACGAGACGAGCCCGGCTGGTGCTCAGGAATGAGAGACAGGCTTTGAGAGCGGAACGCTCATCTGAAATGTGCCAGCCTCTCTCTTTCAGAAAACTTGCCAGCGCTTTTCTGATAGCGTGGCGAGCTCTCCTTTCTTTCTGAGCGCCAGTTCTGTTCAGAAGCCCCAGCTTTAACCTTTCCTCAATATCCAGCCCCCGCCAGAACGCAGCAAAAGGAGGCATATCGTGAGTATTCAGACTGGCGACAGAGCTGGCAGGAACTTTATGAAGGATTGATTTACGCCGATTGGAGGCAAGCTCGTAGTGAAGGACATACATCCGCTGCCAGCCATGTCTGCCCATAGCCCGTCTTACCTCCGGGAGCACCGTGCCCAAATCTTCCCCCACGATAATTGCCCTATAACGGTGCGACTCCAGATTCAAAATGGCGTAAAGCTCTTCCGCCGGGTAGCGCACATAGACTCCCTGGCTGCCTTCCATTCCCTCAGGAATCCAGAAGAGGCGATGCAGCCCCATCACATGGTCGATTCTGAGAATGCCAGCGTGCTTCAGGTTGTGCCGCAGATAGGCGATAATATAGCGGTAACCCTGTTCCCTTATCTTCCGGGGATGAAGAGGAGAAAAATCCCAGTTCTGTCCCCTGGTAAATACGGCATCCGGTGGCGCGCCCACGGAGGCACCCAGAGCAAAGGCGTCACGCTCTCGCCAGACATCATAGCCATCGGGGTGGACTCCAACTGGCAAATCAAGATATAGCCTCAAGCCTTTCTCTTTTGCCTTCTCTGAAACGCTCTGAACCTGCTGATGAGCCAGCCACTGAGCGTAAAGAAAGTAGCGCCTTACCTCTTCATTATAGTCTCCTTCCCTGAGAACGCCATCCCGAAGCGGCGGCGACCACAGTCGCCAGG
>CAZHRL010000021.1:0-10108 GCA_964534815.1 uncultured Dehalococcoidales bacterium
AAAGGGAACGGTAACCACATTGCGGACTCTTTTTACCCATTCCAATCGCGTGTGCCGATTTTCCACGGTGGCAAAGATATCAAGGAAAACAAGCTCGTCGGCACCCTCGCGGCAATAGGCTGCCGCTGCTTCTGGAGGGTCTCGAGCATATCTGAGGTTTTCGAACTGTATCCCCTTGACCACTCTGCCGTTCTTGACATCGAGGCAGGGGATAATCCTTACCCACTTCACCAAGTTTTCATTATAGTCTCATCTCACGCTAAATTCAATAGCAGAAACACTTAAATTCGCTTAGGTGTTTAGCACAGCTTGTCCTCGCTATTGTCTTTACTGCTATAATCAATCAGTCTATAATATTTTAGCTCAGCAGCCTCTGCGAACTATGTAAAGGAGTCCATTAAATTCAGAAAGGAGCATACATGGCAGTAGAATTCAAGTATCTCTTCAGCCCGATAGATGTTGGTCCGATGAAGTTAAGGAACCGCATCGTGAGCACACCTCACGCCACCTGTTACGGTCAGAACCACATGTACGATGAGCGTGATATTTATTATCAGGCAGAGAAAGCCAAGGGCGGCTGTGCCCTGCTCTGCAGCGGGGCGCAAACCGTTGACCCCGACCAAGTGCCGGTGATTGCTCCCGTGTGGGTCTGCAATGTGGACGACGACATCATCCCCTGGTACAAGAAAATGTCAGACGCTGTCCACGAATATGGGGGTAAATATGTGGTGCAGCTCAGCAACTTTGGCGGCAACCGCTCCAGCCGACTTCAACCCCACGCCCCCCCTCTCCGCGCTGCCTCACCCATTCCCTCAGACATGTATAAGGAAACGCCTCAAGAAATAGACCGTGAGGGAATTGAAAGGCTGGTCAAGCTATTTGGACAGGCAGCAGCGAGGGTCAAAGCAGGTGGCTGTGATGGCGTCATCATACAGTGCGGGCATGGCATGCTCCTGATGAGCTTTCTTTCACCCCGTTTCAATATCCGTACGGATGAATTTGGTGGGCCGCTGGAAAACCGTATCAAGCCAATACTCATGGTTCTCAGCGAAATTCGGAAGAACATCGGGCGGGAGCTGGCGCTGGGTGTGCGCATCAGCGGCGACGAGTTTCTTGAGGGCGGTCTGACCATTGACGATACCAGAGCTATTGCTGGCCTGCTCGACAAGAGCGGCCTGATTGACTGGATTGATGTCTCCCAGGGAAATGACGGGAACTGGCTGGCAAAAGGGATACACTATGCTTCCATGTATATCCCGCTGGGCGCTTTTGTGCCACTGGCGGCTGCTATCCGGGAAGTGGTGAAAGTCCCCGTGGTGGCAGTCGGGCGCATCACCGACCCTGTGCAGGCGGAGAAAATACTGGCTAATGGTCATGCTGACCTGGTGGGCATGACGCGTGCCCTCATTGCCGACCCGCATATGCCGAATAAAGCCAAGGCGGGACAGCTTGAGGACATCCGCTACTGCGTCGGTGCGGCGGAAGCCTGTATCGCCCGTGTCTATGATGAAGCGACTATGGAGTGTGTGCAGAATCCGATAATCGGTCGTGAGAAAGAGTGGGCAGAGCTAAAGCCAGCCGCAGTGAAGAAAAAGGTGATGGTCATCGGCGGCGGACCTGCCGGGCTTGAGGCAGCCCGGATAGCCGCTCTACGCGGGCATAGCGTTTCTCTCTATGAGAAAACCGGAGAGCTTGGCGGACAGGTGCTCATCGCTGCCAAAGCCCCCACCCGCCAGGAGATAA
This sequence comes from uncultured Dehalococcoidales bacterium, assembly GCA_964534815.1. Taxonomy (GTDB): domain Bacteria; phylum Chloroflexota; class Dehalococcoidia; order Dehalococcoidales; family CAZHRL01; genus CAZHRL01. The sequence goes on from CAZHRL010000021.1 coordinate 1,744, forward strand.
TCGGCGTTGTCCGCTGGCTTATTTACCAGGTGCAGAAGCTCGGCATCAAGGTACGCCTCAATACCGAGGTCACACCGGAAATCGTGGCTCAGGAGAAGCCAGACGCTGTAGTCGTGGCTACCGGTTCCAATCCTCCTCAAATTTCCATTCCCGGTGCTACGGAGAAGAACCTGGTCGATGAGCGCAACGTTCTTCTGAGTAAAGCAACTGTCGGGCAGAGAGTGGTTGTCTTGGACGGCGTGGGCAACACGCCCAGCACCAGTGTGGCTGAGTTCCTCGCCGACCAGGGGAAGCAGGTCTTTATCCTGGCAAAAGGCTATGAGGTCGGCGATAATATCGATTGCATCACCAAGCCATTGGTCTACCGCAGCCTTTTCGATAGAGGCGTCACCATGATGCCCTTCACCTGGATTCGGGAGATTTCCGGGAAAGACGTCATTACCTACAATACCTTTAATTACCAGGAAAGCAAGCTTGAGAACATTGACACCGTTGTAACAGCGATGCCGGCTATTGCCAATGATAAGCTTTACCAGGCGCTCAAGGGCAAGGTGAAAGAGCTTTACGCTATCGGCGACTGTGCCGCGCCACGGCGTATCGAGAGCGCCATCTATGATGGTAGCAAGGTGGGCAGGGAAATCTAGGAGAAAAATTTAAAATAAGGAGGTTATTGTCATGCCTAAAACTAAGGTCGCGATTGTCAAAGGGCCAGACAAACCAAATGAAAACGAAATAGACTCAATGGTTAGAAAGGCGATAGAACTGGCGGGAGGTTTAGCCAGCTTAGTCTCTCGTGGCGACACTGTTATTATCAAGCCAAACCTTGTATATCCTATGGCACCTGAAACTGGAGCAACAACCGACCCAAGGATTTGCAAGGCAATTGCCGATATAGTTAAGGAATTGGGAGCTAAACCAATAATAGCCGAGTCGTCGTTAGTATCCATAGATACTGAGAAGGTATTCGAAGTTGCTGGCTATGGCAGGCTTAGAAAAGAAGGATACGAAGTCATTGACCTCAAAAAGAAAGGAATAGAAAGAGTTGAGGTCTCCATCCCCAAAGGAAAAGCCCTAAAAAAGGTTATCCTTCCCAAGATTGTGGTTGATGCAGACCTGATAATCAGCGTTCCCAAAATGAAAACACATGACTCAGCGAAAGTTACACTATCCCTCAAGAATATGAAGGGGATTCTGCCGGATAAGGCTAAAAGGAGTCTGCATCATACCTACGGTATTTTCCAGGGTGTTGCCGATTTATGTACTGTAATGAAGCCCGGTTTTTCAGTAGTAGATGGAATTATAGGCATGGAAGGTCTGGGACCTACAGATGGTCCGCCAGTACCTATGGGTCTTATCATTGCCGGCAAAGACCCGGTCGCAGTAGACACTGTAACCAGCATGGTGATGGGGTTTGAACCAGAAAAGGAAGGGTGTATCGCCGCTGCCGCTAAAGCAGGTATTGGGACTGCAGACTTATCCAAAATACAAGCCGTTGGTGAGCCAATCTCAAAAGTAAAGCGCCGGTTCCAACGCGTTGAAGAAGCTCTGGCAGCAATGCAATTTCCGAAAGATTTCCGGTTACTGATGGATGAAAAGACTTGCTCGGGCTGCAGAAATATGGTTACGGAAGTGCTGATGAGCGTGAAAAATGCAAATCAACTGGATAGGACAGCAGGTTGGACCGTCATTGCTGGCAAAATGGAGAAACTACCTGAGGTCGATAGAAAAAAGCTGCTGCTTGTCGGCGCTTGTATTGCCAAGTTTGGGAAAGAGGGCATTTTTGTTCAGGGATGCCCACCGAATAGTGGCGACATCATCAAGGGCATGAAGGGCATGGGCGTGGATGTGAAACCCTTCATAGATGTAGATGCTCTGGATGCAATGCCTGACTAAGCTATGGCAGCAAGATAGGCAGAGAACTTTAGGAGGGATAGATAATTCAGGATAAGCACCTCGAATTAATAACTGACGTCCAGATAGAGATAGAAGAGCCCGAGGTTCTGCGTAGGCTCGGCTACAGAAAGAAGGGAGCGCCTCGGGAGAAGGTAAGAGAAATAGTGAAAGAGGCAAGCAGCCTCGGCTACGGGCTGGCGAAACCTGAGGCGCTCTATGCCTGGTTCAAAATCAGGGACACGGACGAAAAAAGCCTGCTACTGGAAGAAGGCTCCCGACTTAACATTGGCAAGAATATCAAGCTCTGGGAAGGGGCAGAGTACCTAGCCGTCGCTCTCTGTACCATCGGTGCCGAACTGGAAAAACGTGTTACAGAACTCTTTTCCCAGGGCGAGCCAGTTCTGGCTTCGATACTGGATAGTGTGGGGTCAGTAGCAGCAGATAGCCTTGAGGCGCAAATCCAGCAACGCATCTGTCAGCAGGCACACCAGTCCGGGATGATAGTTGGGCCCAAGCTCTACCCCGGCTCCAGAGACTGGCAACTCAGCGAGCAGAGGACTATCTTCCGTCTGCTCCCTGCCGCAAGAATAGGTGTCACTCTCACCGAGCAGTGCATGATGATGCCCCGCAAGTCCGTCTCCTTCTGCAGCGGAGCCGGAGGCGAAGCAATCTGGAGGGGCTTGGACAGCAAGGAGGTAACCAACCCCTGCCAGCTCTGCAGTATGGTCAACTGCCCCTACCGCAGACTTGAGCTCTGAAGAGGAAATATTGCTGCGCAGTAACAGGTATGTTATACTATTTTGCTAGTTATGTAATTGTCTAAACAGAAGGGGGTTGAGGTTTGCCAGATACAGCTAATATCAAGCAACTTTTGGAAGCGGGGGCTCACTTCGGGCACCAGACGAGCCGATGGCATCCCCGCATGAAGAATTATATCTTCACGAAACGCAATGGAATCCATATCATTGACCTGGAACAAACTGTCGTCAAACTGGATATAGCCTGCGAGTTCATCAAGCAAGTTATTTCTGAAGGGGGGCATTTCCTGTTTGTGGGCACCAAAAAGCAAGCGCAGGAAGCCTTAAAAGAAGAAGCGGAACGCTGTGGTATGTTTTATGTCAATCAGCGCTGGATAGGCGGCACACTGACCAATTTTGCTACCATCCAGTCCCGCATCGACCACCTCGTTCGTCTGGAAGACCAGCAAGCCAGAGGGGAATTCGGTCGGCTGCCTAAAAAGGAATCGATGAAGCTTGAAGAGGAAATCACCAAACTCAACCAGCAGATGGGTGGCATCAAAGCCATGACCAGCCTGCCAGCAGCACTCTTCATTGTTGACCCGACCAAGGAAAGGATTGCTCTCTCCGAAGCCAAGCGCATGGGCATCCCGGTGGTGGCGATATGTGATACCAACTGCAATCCGGACGAATTAGACTATCCTATTCCCGCAAACGATGATGCTATCAAAGCCATCAAACTCGTCTGCAGCAAAATGGCTGATGCCGTCATTGAAGCGAAAAGCAGCGGCATGATAACTGCTGCGGAGAGTCAGCCGGAAGGCACAGCAGAAGCTGAAATTACCGAAGCCGCCGAACCAGTAATTCCAGGCGAGCAAGGTAAGGAGACATAGTGAATATACCAACGGAAAAGATAAAAGAGCTGAGAGGAATGTGTGGGGCAGGCATTATGGACTGCCACAATGCTCTGATTGAATCTGGAGGAGATATCGAAAGAGCGCTCCAGTGTCTGAAAGAAAAGGGCTTTGCTCAAGCGGAGAAAAGGGTAACATGCTCAACAGAGCAGGGGCTGGTTGAAGCCTACATCCATATCGGGCAACGTATCGGTGCCATGGTAGAAGTGAACTGCGAAACCGATTTCGTGGCTCGCACCAACGAGTTTAAGGAACTGGCACATAACCTCGCCATGCAGGTAGCCGCCACCTCCCCCAAACATATTTCAAAGGAGGAGCTTCCCGAGGGAAGCGACCTGGAACCAGAAACTGCCTGTTTACTTCTCCAGCCTTACATCAAGGCTCCAGAGATGTTCGTCCAAGACGTCATTAAGGAAACGATTGCCAAACTGGGAGAGAACATCAGGGTAAAGCGATTCGCCCGGTTTGAAATCGGAGAGTAGATAAAAATCATGCCCGACCTCAAGTACAAACGGGTGCTGCTCAAACTCAGCGGCGAAGCCTTCAGTGGTAAGGCTAGGTATGGTATTGATACCGCTACACTTGTCAAAATTGCCCAGCAGATTAAACATATCACCGAAATGGGAGTGAGCATCGCCATCGTTGTTGGCGGGGGCAATATCTGGCGCGGCGCTCAAGCGGAGAAGGAAGGTATGGATAGAGTTACCGCTGACTACGCCGGTATGCTCGCCACCGTCATCAATGCCCTCGCCCTCCAGGATGTACTGGAAAGAGAAGACGTAACGACCAGAACCCAGTCAGCTATTGGCATCAACCAAGTAGCTGAACCCTTCATCAGGAGGCGCGCCATTCGACACCTAGAGAAAGGCAGAGTAGTCATCTTCGCCGGAGGCACTGGCAACCCATATATGACCACAGACACTGCTGCCGCTCTACGTGCCATAGAGATTGGGGCAGAGGCGCTGCTCATGACCAAAAATAACGTCGATGGCATCTACAGCGCTGACCCCCGCAAAGACCCAAACGCCAAGAAGTATGATAAACTCACCCACTTTGAAGCACTAAATAAGCGTCTGGAAGTAATGGACGCTACCGCTCTCTCACTCTGTCTGGAAAACAAACTGCCCATCATCGTTTTCGACCTCCAGGCACCACGGAGTATTGAACGGGCAATAATAGGGGAACCGATTGGCACCCTAGTATCCAGTGAGTAAGGCGTAATATGGTTAGCCGCAGCTTATGGAATACAGAAGAAAAAATGCATGCCTCCATTGAGGCATTAAAGAGGAGTTTAGCTACCATCCGTACCGGGCATGCCTCACCAGCCTTAATCGAGCACATCAAGGTGGAATATGCCGGTGTGCCCACGCCGTTGAACCAGATTGCCGGCATTTCCGCACCTGAAGCCAGACTCCTCGTCATCCAGCCCTGGGACCCGAGCAGCTTTCAGAATATCGAAAAAGCCATCCTGAAATCCGAGCTCGGGCTAACACCCATCGCTGATAAGCATATCATTCGGCTGAACATCCCGCCCCTTACTGAAGAACGGCGGCAGGAACTCGTCAGAATCGTCCGAAAAAGGGTGGAAGAAGGCAAGATAGCCATCCGCAATCTAAGGCACAACGCCATGGACGAGCTGAGGAAAATGGAGAAGGACAAGGAGATATCCCAGGACGAACTCAAGCGTGCCTTAGACCAGCTGCAAAAGCTGACCGATAGCTTCATCACCCAGGCCGAGCAGGTTGGCAAAGACAAAGAAAAAGAATTGATGGAAGTCTAGCCCGGATTCCGGCGATAAAAGGTTGATAAAGCCCCATGCTCAAGAAAAGAGTGATAACGGCTCTCTGGGGTCTTCCTCTTCTCACTGCTATCATCTGGTTTGGCGAGCCGTGGTTCACCATATTTATCGCTATCTGGGGAATACTGGGCGCTATTGAGTTCTACCGTCTGGTCACTGCTTCGAACGAAAGACCGCTGACCTGCTTCGGAGCAATCTGGACATTTCTGTTTATCATCAGTCGCAATCCAGACCTGCTATCCCTTATCAAGCCTCACTTTGACGTCAGTCTCCTTACGCCACTGCTGCTGACCTCAGCCGTGATATTGCCTCTAATCTGCCTTCTTTTTCGCCAGAATAAGGAGAGGGCTTTCGTCGACTGGGCATGGACTATCGCGGGAATTATCTATCTGGGCTGGCTGCTCAGCCATCTGGTGGCTTTGCGAGGTCTGGAGGAGGGCAGGAATTGGGTGTTCTTTGCCCTGTTCACCACCTTTGCCTCTGACACAACGGCTTTCTTTATCGGTCGAGCCTGGGGCAAGCATTACCTCGCCCCGAAAATAAGCCCCAAGAAAACCTGGGAAGGCGCTATCGCCGGGGTCTTCGCTGCCATTATCGTCAGCCTGCTCTTTACTTTATCAACACCCGTTCACCTTCCCTTCAGCTACGGATGGGCAATATTCCTCGGCTTGCTGGTCAGCATCCTGGGGCAATTCGGCGACCTGGTAAAGTCGCTGTTTAAGCGCAATATGGGAGTAAAGGATTCCGGGCGCTTGATACCCGGTCATGGTGGCGTCCTCGACCGCACGGATAGCGTTCTCTTTGCTACGGTAGTGGTATATTATTATGCTATCCTGTTATAACTGAATAACGCTAAAACTCTAGAGGGAGGCATAACATGGGGATTTACGACCGATTTGGTGTTAAGACGGTGATTAACGCTGCTGGTGCCATGACCCGCTACGGCGGCACCATGGTCGACGATGAGGTGCTCGACGCCATGAAAGCGGCAGCGAAATATTTTGTGCACATGGATGAACTCCAGGCTGCTGCCAGCAAAATAATCGCTGAAAGGACTCACGCTGAAGCTGGCATTGTTACCGCGGGGGCTGCGGCTGCTTTAACTCTAGGCACCGCCGCCTGTCTTGCTGGCTTGGATGTGGCCAGAATGAACCGACTCCCTGACACCAGTGGCATCCCCAACGAAGCCCTCATGCCCTGGCACCAGATTAGCGGCTACGAACATGCCATCCGCGCTGCCGGCGCTAAAGTAATCGGGGTGGGCATACCCAATGACGTAACTCCGCCCGACCAGGTCTATATCACCACGAAATATGACGTGGAGTCGGCAATCACCGAGAAGACCGTCGCCATTGCCTCTGCCATTCAGGAGGGCAGCCACCCACCCCTGAAAGACCTGGTAGAAATAGGTAAGAAATACAACATCCCGGTGATACTGGATTCCTCCGACCAGCTACCACCGGTGGCAAATCTGCATAAATTCGTTGATATGGGAGCGGACTTAGTCTGTTTCAGCGGCGGCAAAGGCATTCGCGGACCTCAGGCGTCGGGAATACTGTGCGGCCGGCGCGACCTTATTGCCTCTGCTGTTCTCCAGATGCTGGACACCGCCGGTGAGCCTTTCGATAAGTGGGAGGCACCGCGTTCACTCATCCCCAAGGAAAAGCTGCGCGGCAAGCCGATGCATGGCATCGGGAGGGGTATGAAGGTTACCAAGGAAGCGATTGTTGGCTTGCTGGTAGCACTGGAGAACTTTACCGAAGAGAAATATGCCCAGAAAGAAAAACAGCTGAAGAAGCTGATTGCTGGCATTGCGGCGCATCTTGAAGGCATAGTTGGCGTAGAAGTCAAAAGGAACGGCGGCTACTTTAAAGGCGGTCACCCCGGGCTCGAGATAAAAATAAACGAAAAGATACTGAGGAAGACCGCCGCAGAAATATTCGAAAAGCTCAAGGACGGTGAACCGAGCATCCTGCTCGGGGATAGAGACGTCGCTAATGGCATACTGCTGCTTAACTCCATCAACATGGATGAAGAAATGGCAAAGCTGGTGGGCGAACACCTCTTCAAAGCAATCACGTGTAAATAAAAATTAAAAGGAAAGGAGTTTTCACTATGGCAAAAAAAGAAGTCCTTAACCTGCCCGGTACCGCGAATCGACCCTACTCTTCAGCAATCAGAGCGGGAGACTTTGTCTTCTGCTCGGGAGCTATTGGCCACATTGATTTCAAAGGCAACCCCATCAAAGGAATTGAAGCCCAGACCAAACAGTGTATGGAAAATCTGAAGAATGCTCTTCAATTAGCCGGCGCTTCTTTCGACGATGTGGTCAAGGTAACTGTCTTCCTCACCAACGCCGCTAACTGGGCAAAGATGAATGAGGTCTACCGCACCTTCTTTAAGAAAGACCTGCCTGCCCGTTCTACGATGATTACCGGTCTGGTCAACGCCGATATGCTCATCGAGATAGAGTGCGTGGCTTACAAACCATAACTAAATAAGTAGAAATTCGAGGAAACAATTCGAGCGTGAACAGGCTCGAATTGTTTTTAACGTTATGTTAAGTTTGAGCGTAAGTTTTAACTAAAACTGCTAGAAAACTATTCAGATAAACCCTTAAACCCTATCCCCCCTCCCTTTGAAGGGGGAAAATGGAGAAGTGACCTATCCCCCTAGCCCCCTTTCCTTTGGGTAAGGAAAGGGGGCATAAAATTTTATATAAAGGGGCTGCGCCCCCTTCTGACAACCCCGACTTTGTGGGGGAATCTTAGTGTAGGGAGTGACGTCCCGCTTAGACGGCCTGCTCAAAATAGAAAACCTGCCCCCTGCCTCTTTCACCTAGAAAGGAAAAGAGTAGTCTCATGCATTTGGTTGCTTTTCGTTGTAATAGTGAGCGAAGCAATCCCGAGATTAGAGGTCGTTTAGCAACTCAGAAGACAGAAGACCGAATGCGTCATTGCGAGTGTAGCGAAGCAATCTCTAAATCAGACACAGGTTATCGGTTGAGATTGCTTCGGGGCTTT
>CAZHRL010000022.1:0-10088 GCA_964534815.1 uncultured Dehalococcoidales bacterium
TTGTAGCACGTATCTATTATAATGGTCTACTTATTACTGTGACACTACACTAGCATGACTATCGCCGCTCCCGCAAACAGGAGAGCTATCTCATCGAAGCCGGCTAGATAAAGTAGCAGTACCGCCAGTCCCACTACAGCTGTGAGAGGTCCCTTCAAGCCCTTTCTCCCCAGGGACCATACTGCCTGTACGATAATGGCAATGACGGCAGGCTTGACCCCGTAAAGTACCCACGTCACTTCAGGCAACGAACCATATCTAACGTAAGCCCAGGTAACGGCTAGAATAGCAAGTATTCCCGGCAGGATAAAGAGTCCGCCAGCGGCAATAAGCCCACGCCATCCAGCCCGAATTAACCCCAGGTGGCTAGCTATCTCAGTCGCATTAGGCCCTGGGAGGAGCATAGTTGCGCTCATCAGGTCTAAGAACCTCTGGTCATCCATCCAGCGACGGCGATTGACCACCTCATGATGCATGAGACCAATGTAGGCTGCCGGACCTCCAAAGCTTGTAGCACCGAGTTTAAGAAAAAGCAGAGCTACCTCTCTCAGTCGGGCCGATGGTTCGATGTCTTTCATATTCTCCTGGGCATCGTCCTTTAGTGCCGTGCTGGCTCGGGTCGCATAATGCCTTCGGCGCCACCTTCGTTCCAGTACTGCTCGTGAAGTCGGGCAAACTCAGGGTCAATAATCTTCCATTGCGATTCGTAAAAGCCAACAATGTATGGCGCCAGGCGGTATCTCGGTATCCCGTCCTTCTGGGAGCCCCAGATAATATCTCTGCCCAGCATGGCTTTCAGTCTTTTCTCCACTTCTTCAACTGGGAGGCTGGCTCTCTTGGCGATAACATCGGCAGGCTCACTGGTGCCGCTCATATTGCTGGCGACCAGCGCTTCTTCCGGCGCGAATATCTTCTTCAAGATTTTTAGCTCGACGCGGGATTTGGTACGGGGGAAGCCGCCGGGCAAGAGGTCTAATGCCTGAGCCAGCCTTTCATAAACGCTTTTCATCTTTTTCTCCTACCTTTTGTTCAATTTCAAGGGGGATGGCAGGACTTACTTACCATTGTCTTGTCAACCAGATAAACAGGCTGGTTCCGGCAAGCGACATCGCTGCTGCCACATAGAAAACGGTGTTGATATCGGTCAAATCGGCTATCATTCCCGCCAGCAGGGGGCCTATCGTCATGCCGATGCTGAAGGCGACGGCGAAGACGGCAATGGCGGCTCCCATACCGAACTTTCTGCCCTCTTCCACATTCAGGGCTGAAGCTGCTGGTGTGGCAATGGCACCACCCAGGCTGCCCAGAATGCAGACGGCTAAAAGCTGCCAGAAGTTATGAGTGAAGGGAATCAGCACGAGGTAGCTGAAGTCAACCAGGCTTCCCGCAATAACCATTGCTTTCCTGTTGAACCTGTCGGCAAGTCTGCCGCTGTATGGCTGAGCCAGCGACATCAAGAGCAGGTTGGCGGCAAGTAAAACTCCGATTTGGGATGAGCCCAGTCCAATGCTCATTGCGGCAAAGATGGGGAGGAAGGTGGTGAAAGCGCCTCTCCCCAGCGCAAAAGTCAATCGGTAGGTGAACAGCCCCTTCATTATGCTGCTTTTGCCCATCTGTAGAAAAGAGGGCTGGCGGGTGGGTAGCACCTTCCTTTTTTCGACTTCCGGGAGGAAGCAGGCGCTGGTCAGAAAAGCGATTAGATTAAGTCCGCCCATGGTGGAGAAAGCCACGGTCATGCCAAAGTGTTCGGTCAGTGCGCCGCCCATCAACGGACCAATACCGAAACCAGTAAAAAAGGCGGCATTAAAATAGCCCATCCAGGCTCCTTCCTCGCCTTCGGGGGCGATATCACCGACATAAGCTTGGGCGATGGGCGTAATCATACCGCCGGCGATGCCCTGCAGGAAGCGGATTAAGGTTAACAGTGCCACATTATCCGCCCAGATAAAGGCGAAGGAGGTAATGGTATAGAAAAAGAGACCAACCGTGATGAACCTTTTCCGCCCGGTGCGGTCGGAAATCCTGCCGAAGACCGGTATGGCGATGGCGTTGGACAGGAAGAAGCCGGCGATGATAATGCCCAGCCCGACGCCGGTGGCGCCCAGGTTCTCGGCATAAATCGGCAGGAGCGGCACGATTATCCCTGCCCCGAGCATTGATGAGAAAATGGAGAGACCCAGGATGGGGAAGACCTTCTTTATCATCTAATCTGGCATTATATCGTTTTATAGCTGAGCCTGACAAATTGCGCTTATTGCACTGGTGGCGTGTGATTGTTATAATAGACCAGCGCCGGTTTTGAAACGATACGATTATTTGCAGATGGATAGGGTAGTGAAGTATTAGTAATTTAAGCCTCTCGACCTTGACAGGTGGGAGGCTTCTTGGTGATAGAGGAATAAAATGGCTACAAAGAATTCTGGAACTGATAGGAGTGAATGGCTGGAAAGGATGCGCCATTCCACCTCGCATGTTATGGCGGAGGCAGTCCAGTCCATTTTCCCCAATGCCAAGTTCGGCATTGGGCCCTCGATTGAAAACGGCTTCTATTACGATTTTGACCTGCCCCGCCCTCTCAGCCCTGGTGATTTGCCTGTAATAGAGGCAAAGATGAAGGAGACAATCGCCGTTGACCTGCCCTTTGTTTGTGAGGAAATGATCAAAGAAAAGGCAAAGAAGCTATTTGCCAGCCAGCCTTATAAGCTGGAACTCCTTGATGAAATCCCGGATGAGAAGGTTACCGTTTATCGGCAGGGCAATTTTATCGATTTGTGTCGTGGACCTCACGTCAACTCTACGGGTGAGATTAAGGCTTTTAAGCTACTCAACATTGCTGGGGCTTACTGGCGTGGCGATGAGAAGCGTCCCATGCTGCAGCGTATCTATGGCGTCGCCTTTGAGACAGAAGAGGCGCTGAAGGAGTATCTCTGGAAACTGGAGGAAGCCGCCCGGACCGACCACAGAAAGCTGGGCAAGGAGCTTGACCTCTTCAGTCTGCATGAGGAGGCTGGCCCCGGTCTGGTCTACTGGCATCCCAAAGGCGCAGTGATACGCCGCGTCATCGAGGACTTCTGGAAGAGCGAGCATTTCAAGCGTGGCTATGACCTGGTCTACACGCCCCATATTGCCAAGGCAGACCTGTGGGGGATTAGCGGACATCTAGAGTTCTACCGCGACTATCTCTACAGTCCGATGAAGATTGATGAGCAGGAGTATATCCTTAAGCCCATGAACTGCATCGGGCATATCCTGATTTATCAGACCAAGCTACACAGCTATCGCGAACTGCCCCTCCGTTTCGCTGAACTGGGCACGGTTTACCGTTACGAGCGCTCCGGAGTCCTGCATGGCCTCTCCAGAGTGAGGGGCTTCACCCAGGATGATGCCCACATCTTCTGCCGTTTCAACCAGTTGGAAGACGAGGTGGCAGGAGTGCTGGATTTAGCCCTCTTTATGATTGATACCTTTGGTTTTGTCAATTACCAGATATTTCTCTCCACCCGGCCCCAGAAGTATGCCGGCAGCCTTGAGATGTGGGAGGAGGCGACTGAAATCCTGAACAAGGCTCTGGCTCGCCAGAAGCTGCCCTATAGCATTGACCCGGGCGAGGGCGTGTTCTACGGTCCTAAGATAGACATCAAGTTTGAAGATGCGCTGGGCAGGGGGTGGCAGGGTCCCACTATCCAGGTTGATTTCAATCTCCCTCAGCGCTTTAACGTCACTTATGTCGGCGAGGACGGACAGGAGCATATGGTCGCCATGATACACCGCACGGTGCTCGGCAGTATGGAGCGTTTTCTTGCCTCCATCACCGAGCACTATGGCGGCGCTTTCCCGCTGTGGCTGGCTCCGCTGCAGGTGATGGTCATCCCCGTTGCTGACCGTCATCTGGATTACGCCAATAGAGTGAAGGCTGAGCTCAGGAATGAAGGAGTGCGTGCGGAGGTCGAGGCCCGTTCGGAGAGAGTGAACTTCAAGATTCGGGAAGCGCAACTCGATAAAATACCCTATATGCTGGTGGTGGGTGATAAAGAGGTCGCTGATAACACCGTCGCTGTCCGTCTGCGCACCGGGGAGCAGACTTCCCAAACATTCGCTGACTTCAAAAAGGCTCTTCTTGAGGCGATTGCTAGCCGTACAAGAGATTTGAAGTTATAATACAGGGGTACTGTAAGGAGGGCTCCGATGCTGATAATCCTCGGCATCATTGCCTTGATAGGCTTCTTAGGTATCATCGGATTAATCATAGCAGGCGCGATTACGCTTCCAATTGCTTTCCTGTCTGCCCGCTCCAGGCATAAGACTAGGACAACTGCTGAAGCCATTATTGCTCATGGTCAAATCTTCAACCTCCGTGAGACACAGCGTATTCTGGATGCCCTTGCTGTTGATGCCCCCAAAGATGTTGAGGCTAATCACTTATGGCAAAAACTGACTGAACTAAAAGAAGCATATATAAAGACCATGCCCTCAGCACTAAAGGAAGCCAGGAAACCAGACCGAGTAATCCAAGCAATATGGATTATCCTAGCTTTAGTGTTTTTCATCGGGATACCGTTTGGTTATCTACGCAATGTTAAATTACAAGCCATAGGAAAGGAGGCAGTAAGGAGGGCTTATGGAAAAGAGGCTCTATCGCAGCCGGACTGACCGCATGCTTTGGGGCGTCTGTGGCGGTCTGGCAAAATACTTTGACATCGCCCCTACCATCGTCCGCGTCATTGCCATACTCTCCCTGATTGTCACCGGAGGGGCAGCCATAATAGCCTATATCATTATGGCTATTGTTGTTCCCGTGGAAGGCTCGACGGCGGCGGAACCTAAAGAAACAATGAAAGAAAATGTCGCAGAGATGAAAAAGACGGCAGAAGAGCTTGGGCGCGAGTTCCGTGCCACTTTTGAGGAGAAGAAAGAAGAGAGGTCCACAGAGTTCAGTCCTAGGTATCGTCGCCGTGTCTTCTTCGGCATCATCGTCCTCATCGTCGGTGTCCTTCTGCTATTAGCCAGTTTTGACCTCTTCTGGTGGCTCAAGTGGAGCTACCTCTGGCCCGTCATCATCATCGCCATTGCCATCTTAATTCTGATAGGTGCTCGGAGGAGATAGCCATGGCGGAAGAAAAGCCTCAAGAGGTAGTCGGTGCGCCGCTCTGGGGCGTCATCCTCTTATTCCTGGGGATTGTCTTACTGCTCCAGACCTTCGATGTCCTCCCCTGGGGGTTGTGGGGGACATTATGGCGGTTCTGGCCTGCCTTAATCATCATCGTTGGGTTGAGAATCGTACTCCATCGCTGTAATGCCTGGCTGGTGAGCCTGCTGCTCCTGGCGATTCTCGGTGCCTGTCTGGGCTTGGCTATCTGGCAGCATGGTATTCCAGCGTCACCGGGGACAACGGCTCAGGTCCATTCAAAACCGCTGGATAATCTGGAGCGTGTTCAGGTTGAGGCAGACTTTTCCGCAATCAGTATTGCTCTGGGCAGCCTGCCCTCGGGTTCAGCCAATCTGGTAGAAGTGGAATCCAGGGTCAAGAATGCTGGAGAAGGCATACGGGTGGACTTGCAGAAGGATGATAACGAGGGGAAGCTCTATCTGAGCACAGAGCCACTCGACCAGAGGTCCTGGGGCACAGAAGGGGCAAGGTGGAAGGTCAATTTTACCCGGAAAATACCGCTGTCTTTCGGTATTAAGTCGGCAGCAAGCAATATGGAACTTGACCTTGGCGAGCTTGAGGTAACCGAGCTTCGACTCGATTTGGATGCCGGCAACTGTAAGGTTACTATGCCTTCTTCTGCTGGCGTGACTTATGCCTATATCAAGGCTGATGTGGCAAATCTGGAAATAGAGATTCCGGATAAGGTGGCGGCAAAGATAAGGGCAGACATGGATTTGAGTGCTCTTGAGATTGATGAGAGCCGTTTCCCCAGGGAGGGCGATTACTACATATCCCGTGACTTTGAAAGTGCGGAGAACAAGCTGGAACTGCAAATCGATTGTGATGTGGGCCGGGTTGAAGTGAAGTGAATGTCAACCAGCCAGTAACTCGCCCTAATCACCGGTATTGTTTACAAACATCATCACGCCACGTCATTGCGAGGGGCAAAGCCCCGAAGCAATCTCGACCGATAATCTGTGTCTGATTCGGACTTCTAGCTTGCGAGTTGCTAAACAACCTCAATCACCGGTATTTGATTACTCTGAGAGAATATGTTATATTGTCAAGTTGAATAGTCTGTTAGAGGCCTAAGGAGGTAACAAAGGACATAATTAAGAAACTGCGTGTTAATGAGGCGATTAGAGCCAGAGAGGTTCGCCTTGTGGGGGAGAAGGGGGAGCAGTTGGGGATTATGCCCTTAAGTCAGGCGCTGGAGACGGCGAGGAGACAAGGTCTTGACCTCATTGAGGTGGCACCCACAGCGACGCCATCGGTTTGCCGTCTTCTGGATTACGGGAAATATAAGTACCAGCAGACCAAGAAAGAACGCGAGACGAGAAAGAGCCAGAAAATCGCGCTGGTGAGGGAGATTCGTTTAAGACCAAAGATTGGCGACCACGATTTTGAGGCGAAAGCCAAGTCAACGAAGAAGCTGTTAGAAAAAGGGAATAAGGTCAAGGTGGTGGTGCTGTTCCGCGGCCGTGAGATTACCCACTCTGAGATTGGCTGGAAGCTGTTGCAAAGGATGGCAGAGACAATGAAGGGGGTAGCTGCGGTTGAGGGACAGCCGGTGCTGGAAGGGAAGAGGATGAGCATTGTCCTCTCCACAGCAGCCGCTCAGAAACCAAAAGTAGTGGAAGGAGCAAAGACCTCGTAAGATGCCCAAGATTAAAACTCATAAGGGGGCGCAAAAGCGTTTCCATGTTACCGGCAGCGGTAAAATCATGCGCACCAAAGGTGGTAAAAGCCACCTGCGCCGTAAAAAACCGGCACGCACCAAGCGCCTCTATGACGAAATGTTACAGGTAAGTCGTGCGGATGAAAACCGGTTAAGAAGACTGTTACCCTACGGAGTAAAGTAGGAAGGAGAGGATGCTTTGCCACGAGCAAAGAGTAGCGTTACCGCCCATAAGCGACATAAGAAAGTGCTTGCCCTCACCAAGGGGCACCGGGCGACGAAGCACAAGCTTTATCGCCGGGCTCATGAGTCCATGATGCACTCGCTGAGCTATGCCTTTGCCCACCGTCGGGAGCGCAAGGGCAATATGCGGCGTTTGTGGATTGCCCGCATTAACGCCGCCAGTCGAGCTCAGGGTCTCACCTACGGTCAGTTTATGGACGGCTTGAAGAAGTCTGGTGTTGAAATCGACCGCAAGATGCTGGCGGATATGGCAGTAAGAGAGCCATCCGCTTTTGCTAACCTGGTAACCATTGCCAAAAGCCAGGTTCAGGCGTAAGATTATCGTGGGCTTGTCTCTTTCTCCCTCTCCTTCCCAAGGGGAGGGAGTTTTTTAAGGAGAGACTTTGCTTATATCACTCGAAACTGAGGCGGGGAAATGCAGCAGATTGAAGAGCTGAGGTCAAAAGCGCTCCAGGAATTAGAGGGTATTGGCAACCTTAAAGACCTGGAGTCCTGGCGCATCCTTCACCTGGGCAAAAAGAGCGAGCTTACCACTATTCTGCGCAGTCTGGCAACGCTGCCCATTGAGGAAAGGAAGACTGTTGGCGCTCAGGCTAATCAAGCTAGGGACGACTTAGAGGCTGCTTTGAAGCAAAAGCAGCAGGCTCTGCGGGAAAAGCTATTGGCTGCTCCCGTGGAAGAGATGATTGATATCACCCTTCCCGGTCGCCCTTTCCCGGTGGGTCATCTGCACCCCCTAACTCAGACACTGATTGAGATATGCGACATCTTTGTCTCGATGGGCTTTCAGGTGGTGGAGGGACCGGATGCCGAATGGGACTACTATAACTTTACTGCACTGAACATCCCGGAGGAACACCCCGCCCGGGATACCATGTCAACATCCTGGGTTGACCTTAAGACCGATAAAGGTGAAAGGTCGGTGTTGCTGCGCACCCATACCACCGCTGTCACCGCCCGCGTCATCGAGAGCATGAAGCCTCCGATAAGGGTTATCGAGCCAGGCAGGGTTTTCCGCTATGAAGCTAGCGATGCCACTCACTCACCCATGTTCCACCAGATTGATGGTTTAGCAGTGGATAAAGGAATCACCATGGCTGACCTCAAAGGAACGCTTTATGAGTTTGCCCGCCGCTTCTTCGGCGAGGACAGAAAGGTGCGCTTCCGCTGCGACTTCTTCCCCTTTGTCGAGCCGGGTGTTGAAATGGCGATTGAGTGTTTAGCCTGTCGCGGCAGTGGTTGTCGCCTCTGTGGCAACAGTGGCTGGATTGAAATCCTGGGTGCCGGCATAACCCACCCGCAGGTGCTGGAAAGAGGCGGCATCGACCCCAAGGTCTATAGCAGTTATGCCTTTGGCATTGGCATTGAGCGTTTGCCCATGCTGCGCTACGGCATCGATGATATCAGGCTATTCTATGGCAGCGACCTTAGATTTCTGAGGCAGTTCTGAGATGAAAGTTCCGCTTAAGTGGCTAAAAGAATATGTAGATGTGACAGTACCTCCTGTCGAGCTGGCGAAGCGGCTCACCATGGCTGGCAGCGAGGTTAAGGGTATGGAGGTTGTGGGTGGCGGCTGGGGAGAAAATATCATGGTCGGGCAAATAGTTGCCGTTAATCCACACCCCAACGCCGACCGCCTCAGCCTGCCTACGGTAAATATCGGCACAGAACAGCAGACAGTGGTCTGCGGGGCGAAAAACCTCAGAGTGGGGGACAAGGTGGTCTTTGCTAAGGCTGGTGCCGAGCTTATCGATGGACATACCGGGGAGATGTCCCGTTTGAAGCCAGCTAAAATTCGTGGTGTGGTTTCAAGCGGCATGGTCTGCTCGGAAAAGGAGCTTGGTCTTTCCGATAGCCATGAAGAAATCCTGGTGCTTCCCACTGATGCGCCTGTGGGTGTGCCGCTGGCTGAGTATCTGGGCGATGTTATCTTTGACCTGGATATTACCCCAAATCGCCCCGATTGCCTCTCCGTCATCGGCATCGCTTGGGAAACGGCGGCTCTCACCGGGCAGAGTTTACATGTTGCTGAGATTACCTATAAAGAAGAGTTGCCGCCCATAGAGGAACAGGTCTCTGTGGAGATTGTCGCTTCCGACCTCTGTCCCCGTTACTGTGCCAGCCTCATTACAGGAGCAAAAATCGCCGAGTCGCCACAGTGGCTGCAGCAGCGACTTATCACCTGTGGCATGCGACCAATCAACAACGTGGTCGATATTACCAACTACGTCATGCTGGAATACGGGCAACCCCTCCATGCCTTCGATTACCAGCAAATCCGCGGTAAGAAGATTATCGTGCGCCGGGCGGCGGAGAAAGAGGTGCTGGTTACCCTCGATGGGATAGAACGGACTCTAGCCAGTAATATGCTCGCCATTGCCGACGCTGAGGGAGCCGTGGCGGTCGCCGGGGTGATGGGGGGCGCCGGCAGCGAGGTTATGCCCGGCACCACGACCATACTCCTCGAAGCTGCCAGCTTTAAGCCAACGAGCATCCACTATACCAGTCGGGCTTTGAATCTCTCCAGCGAAGCCAGCATGCGCTTTGAAAGGGGCATATCACCTGAATTAACTGTGCCCGCGCTGCGGCGGGCGACGCAGCTGATTGCCGAGCTTGGCGGTGGGAGGGTAGCCGGGGGCTGGATTGACGTCTACCCCGGGAAGCAGAAGCAAAAACCCATCTCATTATCAACCAGTGAGGTGAAGCGTATCCTGGGCGTCGAGTTCAGCCTCGACCAGATTGTTAAGACGTTGGTCTCTCTTAGCTTTGAATGTAAAGAAGTTTCCACCTCGGAGATAAGCGTTGCCGTTCCTTACTGGCGCAGCGACGTCCGCCAGGAAGTCGACCTTATTGAGGAGGTCGCACGCATTATCGGCTACGACAAGATTCCTATGACTATGCTCAGCGACCAGATACCGCGACAGAACCCGGCGCCCATTCTGGCGATTAAAGATAAGGTAAGGCAGACCCTTGTCGGCTACGGCTTCCAGGAAGTGCTCACCTATTCCTTGACCAGCC
>CAZHRL010000023.1:0-9718 GCA_964534815.1 uncultured Dehalococcoidales bacterium
GGCTCTCGGTCGGCTTCTCTCGTATCAGACCGGCGGAGATAATTCTTCTCTATCGCCAGCTCGCCCTGCTTCTTGAGTCCGGTATAAGCATCACCACGGCTCTGGAGTTGCTGCAGGGTCAGGTGTCCAGCCGCGTGCTGAAAAGAGTCCTGGGCGAAGTGATTACTGACCTTCGTAACGGTAGCCAGCTTTCAGCAGCTTTAGCCAGGCATCCTATGGTCTTTTCTAACATCTGTTGCCGCTCGCTGCGTATCGGTGAGCAGACCGGCGGTCTGGAAATAATGTTGAGGCAGATAGCGGACTATATGGAGAAAGAGATTAATGCGCGCAAGGGTGTTAAGAGCGCTCTGATGTACCCCATCATTGCTTCCATCGTGGCGTTTGTCGTGGTCAGTGTGCTGGTTGGCTTTGTCCTGCCGGCTTTCAGTAACCTGTATGAATCGCTTGGCGCTCAGCTACCGGCATTGACCCGAGTTGTTATTGACGTCTCGGAGAAATTGCGGAGCAATGGGCTTTATATCCTGCTGGGAATGCTGGCTGCTGGCGGGGCAGCTTCCCTCTATGTCAGGACTATGGAGGGGAGGTACCAGTGGGACCGGCTGAAGCTGCACCTGCCGGTTCTGGGGCGGATAAGCCATCTTAACGAGCTTGCCCGCTGCTGCTGGAGTATCTCTCTGCTCTTCCGTGCTGGCTTGCCTCTGACGGAGATTATGCCTCTTCTTGTTCAGGGGAGCAGCAACAAGGTGGTGGCTCAGGCGCTTATTGGGGTGCAGCAGGATATGCTCAGAGGCGAGGGCTTATCGCGACCGATGGCTAAAAACAGCCTCTTTTTGCCCATGATGGTGCAGATGGTCAAGGTCGGTGAAGAGACGGGTAATCTGGACAACACCTTGCTTTCGGTAGCCCAGAGCTATGAAGCGGAGGCTGAAGATAGCACCCGTGCCTTTATCGGATTGATTCAGCCAGCCATGACCATACTTATCGCGCTGTTTGTCGGCGTTATTGCTTTGTCTATGGTCTCCGCCATGTATTCCATCTACGGGCAGACGTTTTAGCAAAAAGGAGGCGTATTCAGTTATTGAAGATGGCAAGAATCTTAAGCAAAGCTGGTAATGACCAGTCGGGGATGGCTTTTATTGAAACGCTGGTGGCTCTGGCGCTGCTGGGTCTGGTCGCCGTGGCTTTTTTGAGCGGCTTAACGACAGCTTCCCGGGCTAATATCATCGCTGATGAACAGACCACGGCGGAGAGCCTGGCGAGAAGTCAAATGGAGTGGGCGAAAGAGGCTGCCTATGTTTATAGCGCTACGAGCTATACACCAGGGGCGATACCCGGAGGAGAAGATTATATTGGCTATTCCGCCACCATTGACGCCTCTGCTTTACATAATCCTGACGATGGCATCCAGAAGATAGCGGTTACCATTAGCCATTACAGTGTCGAAGTGCTGAAAGTGGAAGGTTATAAGGTCGATAGATGAAGCTGGGCGAGAGAGGTTTTACTATTGTTGAGATGTCAGTGGCTCTGGCGATTATTGCTCTTTTAGGGAGCGCTGCCTCGATGGCTACTTATCAGGTCATCCACGGCACGGAGCGTAGCAACAGCCAGATGACTACCACGCGCCAGGTGCAGAGTGCGGGCTACTGGATTAGCCGTGACGCTCAGATTGCGGAAAGCATCAAGACTGACGGTCTGACTTATCCCGATTTTATCTTCATCGCCTGGACAGAGCGAGACTATCAGAGCGATGATATCCACCATTCGGCAACCTATTATTTCGATGGTTTATCTGGTGGGGTGGGGAAACTGATGCGGCATCACTGGAGCAGCGCTGGCTTGGATGAGGAAACTCTGGTGGCGAAATACCTCTATTATGACCCCGGCGACCCGGCGAACACCAGCGGTGCCAGCTATCAGAGCCCGGTATTAACGGTCAAACTGGTCTCCCTTTTCGGGGACGATAGGGAAATCAGGGAATACAAAATTAGCCGTCGGACAAACTTTTACTAATGTGAGTATGGTTACGAAATTATTAAAACAATTGGTCAAAAGCCAGAAGGGACAGGCTTTGCCCATAGTCTTATCCCTGCTGGCTTTAGGCGGGCTGGCAATTGTGCCCACTCTGAACTATGCCACGGTTTGCCTCAATAGCACCCGGCTGGTTGATGAGAGTATGGACGGGGTTTACGCTGCTGATGCTGGAATTGAGGAAGCTATCTGGTGTCTGGAGCACAGTCAGTCGCCGCCCTCGCAATTATCCCAGAGTATTAACCAGATGTCAGTATCGTTGCAGACCGTGAACAAGGGGGTCTATACGGCATATTTTGGTGAGCTTGTCCAGGCTGACTCCCATAGTGGTTATCTTGACGTTGACGGGGCGATGGTGTGGGATGAAGGTGCCGGGGCTTACAAGTATACCATCACGGTTACTCGTCTCGGTGGTGCCAGCAGTATCCATATAAGTGAGGCTGGTGCTAGGCTGCCTGTGGGCTATACCTACGTCGCTAGTTCGGCTGCCGGTTTTACGGAGAATCTATCCACTGAAGAGCCTGACCAGGTTTTACTGGATGTCTCCGGGGCTCAAATGCTCAACTGGGTATTCGGGATACCCCGTCCCAGTGTTTCCACCAGCCAACCAGTCAAGACGCAGACTTTCTATGTAACTGGGACGGGAGAGTTAGCTGGCGATTATGCCTGGGTCATCGCTGCCAGAGAGGACATCGGTGAAGTCGGTGAGCTCACTGGCGGCTTATATTTGATTACGGCTACCGCTAGTAAAGGCGGAG
Source organism: uncultured Dehalococcoidales bacterium (assembly GCA_964534815.1). GTDB lineage: Bacteria > Chloroflexota > Dehalococcoidia > Dehalococcoidales > CAZHRL01 > CAZHRL01. The sequence goes on from CAZHRL010000023.1 coordinate 2,787, forward strand.
AAATCACTGCCAGGATAACTGCCGATATCCTGATGATAAATGGTTCAGCGACTGTTGTCGCCTGGCAGATATCGAGTAATTAAGCGCAGAGGAGCAGGCGTTGAAGCTGAGTAAAACAAGCTGGTTAATTCTGGGTGTTGGCGTGGTTATCCTTGCCTTTGCCAGCCTGGGGATGGTTCGCTCTCAACAGACTGACTGGGAAGACCAGCTAAAGCAGGAACTGGCTCTGGCAGAAAAGGGGCTGGGTAAATCTCAATTGAGAGAGCTTTCCACCCAAAAGCAGGAACTGGAAGAGCAGCTGAGTCAGCTTGAATCACAGCTTCAGGTCGTTAAGAGCGAGCTTGACCAGTCGGTGGCGAGCATTGATGTTACCGATTCCGTCTTCGGTATCGCTGAGCAATGTGGTGTCACTATTGTTGAGCTTAATTCTCCGGGCGTGGCTGAGGAAAAACTGGAAGACTTGCTTTGCTCCGCTATCAGCCTCGACATCATAGCTGAAGGGGAAGTGGCTGACCTGCTCAGTTTCATCGTCAGGTTAAACAACGATTTCGTTACCGGCATGGTTCGATCAGCGGAAATAAGTGTTCCCGGGCCGGCCATCGCTGAGAGACCATCGGCTAATATCGAGTTTATCGTTTACGCTTATCGGGGTGGCTAGCTGTGGCGAAAAAGATTGTTACGCTATATGTCGATGACGCCAGTCTTCGCCTGCTGGTAATTCAGGGGCAGCGGGTGAAGAAATGGGCGGAGTTGCCTTTAGAGCCGGCTCTGGTCAATCCCAGAGGGATGGGGTGGGGAGATGTGAAGATGGCGGCGCTCATTGGTCTGGTTACTGGCTTCCCGCTGGTGCTCGTTGCCCTGGTAACGGGAGTGGTCCTCGGTGGGTTGGTGGCGCTTATTCTGCTCCTGCTCAGGATAAAGAAACGGAAAGAGACCATCCCCTTTGGTCCTTTTCTCTCAATAGCTACCATCGCCACTCTGCTCTGGGGAAGTCATATTCTGGACTGGTATCTGGGCTTTTTCCTGTAATTTTCCATGCCAATTTTTCACTTTCGCCATAGACCACCTATTGACAGCCCCCCTTTTGCCTAGTACAATGGTACTACTTAAAAAGTACTGGGGGAGACGTCAGATGAGGGTAAATCGGCGGCGCTCTGACCTCGAGATAATCGCTCAGATGCTCAAGGTGAGCGAAAACGGCACGGGCAAGACCCGTATTATGTACGGGGCTAATATGAGCTACAGCCAGATACAGAAATACCTGGGCTACCTGGTGGCTCAGGGCTTTATCGACGGGATTAAGCTGGGCAATCCTTCCGTTACCTATAAAATTACTGAGAGTGGTCTGAGACTGCTCAATTTACTCGAGAGCATAAAGGAAATGCTCGGTTTGGATGAGGACGATTCCCTTTAGTTATTTAATAAAGAAGTAAAGTCAGACCAATAACCTGAGGATGTCAGGTCTTCAGGTTATTCTATAAGAATAAGGAGTATGGCGTGGCAGAGAAAAGAATGCTCATCGTTGATGCCGATGTGGTCAGAAAGATAGAGGAGAACCGTGGCGATATGAGTCGCTCCGATTTTCTCAATTTTCTGCTCGAAAGCCAGCTAAAGGAAGGCGCTGCGGAGCAAAAGTTTGTCGACCGGGAAGAATTCGAGCAGTTTGCTCAGGGGATTAGGGACCTGATGCGCAACTTCCTGGAGTTCTTCCTGAGCTATGGACTGGAGCTGGGCAAGCAACCGCAGGATAAAAGTTTTGAGGAGCTGACCCAGAAATTGCAGGCTTTAGCCAGCTCTACTAAGAAAGCGGATAAAGCGTAATTGCCTCTCTTGTGCCTTACCTCTCCCCTTGTTAATCCCCACAAAGCCCCCCGTAAATAATCCTCTCAATCCCCGTAGAACTATCTTCTAGAAAACAATCTCTTCCCAAGCCAATCCAGACCTGCCATGTTGTTTTACATAAGTCTTAGCTTGGGAGGAGACAGATGTCAACAAGGGCGGTCGAGCTTTTGCGCCAGGGCAGGAATGAAGAACTCTGGCAAATGTGCTGCGGCTTTCTCAGTCTCAACCTTGAGCAGTTTATGACCATTCAGAAGCGACTGTTATCCGAACAGATAGAGCTATTAAACCGCTGTCCGCTGGGCAACAAAATCATGCCTGGTGCCACGGTGGAGAGTGTAGAGGAGTTCCGGGTGCTGGTGCCACTGACCACCTATGCCGACTATTACCCTGAGCTTCTGGAGAAGAGAGAAGATGCCTTGCCGGCAAAGCCCGTCTTCTGGATACGCACCTCGGGCAAGTCCGGTGAATACCACTGCAAATGGGTGCCGGTGCCCCCGATATTCGCCCGTGAGATGAGCGTGGTAATGTATGGCGTGGGTATATTATCCAGTTGTAAAGGATGGTATGACACCTCGGGGCTCAGCGAGCGACCCCGCGTTGTCTACACTGTCGCTCCCCGGCCATACACCTCCGGGGCGATGGCAAGTATGCTAGAGGAGCAGACTGAGGTCGACTACCTGCCACCGATTGAAGAATCGGAGAGCCTCGATTTTGAAGAAAGAATAAAGCTGGGCTTCAAATACGCGTTATCCCAGGGGCTGGATTACTTCTTTGGTCTGTCGATGGTGCTGGTGGCGGTGGGAAACAAGTTCAGCCAGCCCTCCGAGAAGCTTGACATCCGTCCGCTGCTTTCTCAGCCAAAAGCACTGATGCGCCTGACCAAAGGGCTGCTCAAGAGTAAGCTGGCGAGGCGCCCTATGTTGCCCAGAGACCTCTGGTCGGTAAAAGGTATTATGAGCGGTGGGCTGGATAGTGGCGTCTATCGAGAGAAAATCAAGGAGCTCTGGGGGAGGTATCCTCTGGATGTCTACACTGGCACCGAGGGCGGCATCATTGCCACTCAGACCTGGGACTATGCCGGCATGACCTTTATTCCCAATCTTAACTTCCTCGAGTTCATTCCAGAAAGAGAATATTTCAAGTGGCAGCTAGACCACACCTATCAGCCTGAAACAGTCCTGCTAGACGAGGTGAAACCCGGCGAAAATTATGAGGTGGTGATGACCAACTTCCACGGCGGAGCAATGGTGCGGTATCGCCCCGGGGATATAGTGCGTATCACCTCGCTGCGAAACGAGAATCTAGGCATAAATATCCCTCAGATGGCTTTTGTCGGCCGGGCGGACAACCTGCTCGACTTTGGTGTTACTCGCCTTACGGAAAAGATAATCTGGCAGGCAATAGAGAATACCCGCATTCCTTACGAAGACTGGGTGGCACGTAAGGAAATCAGCGATAGAATGACCTTACGCCTCTTCATCGAGCTTAAGAATGGCGTTAGTACTACCGAAACACAGGTTGCCGCCGCTATTGAGGAGCAGCTAAAACGGCTGGACAGCAGCTTTGTCGCCACTCATAATGACGTCGGCAGCTATCTTGATTTCAGCCCGAAGGTAACTTTCCTGCCCAAAGGAGCCTTTGCCGACTACATTGCCCGGCGGCGGGCGGAAGGCGCCGAGCTGGCTCATCTGAAACCACCCCATATTAACCCTTCGGACAAGGTGCTGGCGCTCCTGCTTGTCAAGCCAAGGGTGGAAGTCGCCGCGGAACGCGAGAAGGTAGCCGTTCCCTAGTACTTTAGTCCCTCGGACTTTAGTCGGCTTACCTTGCTTCAGGCTTGACAGCTTTCACGTTTGAGGTGATAATTGCCTCATAACGTATGACTATTTATGCTCTTTTTCCTTTAGTTGCGGCTATTGCCTATATCTTCTTGCTGATTACCACTTTGAGTAGCCGCCCCTGGCAGCGGCAGCATAAGCTTTTTATTCTGTTTCTCATCCCGGCTATCTTCTGGAGTCTGGCTGATTTCTTCCTGCGCGGCCATTTTTTGCGGCAATACAGCTTCCTTCAGGGACAGCTCATCATGGTCATGTTTATGTGGATGTTAATACAGTTTCACTGTTTTACCTCTTCTTTCTTCCCCCAGGGCAAGGGACGCTGGCTGCCGTTTGCCTATACCTCGCTGGCGGCAGTTATTGTGGTGGTAGCGCTGGGTTATCTCCCTCAGGAAATTGTTGTTGTTGGGGAAAAGGTCTATCCCGGATACGGTATATGGGTGTTGTTTGTTGCCGTTCCTCTTATAATCTTGCTTATTAGAAATGTGAGGGTCTTATGGCATAGACTGAAAATTGTGGATAATCCGGTCCTTGCCAATCAGATTATCTCCCTGTTGCTTGCTCTCTTTGTCATGACTTTCTTTTCTTTAGCTGCTCTTCTCCCCTGGGGCAAGGAGTACCCCGTAGTCCATTTTGGTGGCATTATAAACGCCGTTATCCTCACCTACGCTACCATACGGCACCAACTGGTGGATATCAAGACTGTTTTGCAGCGAGGGCTGGAAACAATAGGCCTGCTGGTTATTGGCGCTATTGTCGCCGTGCTTGTTTATAAGCTGCGTAATGTCTTCGCTATCACCCTGGGCAAGGCGTTTCAGGGGCAGCGGTTCGATTATCGGCAGAAACTGTCCGATTTTGCCAGCAAGATACATAATGTTTTCAGTCTCAGAGAGCAGGGTGGCGAGCTACTGGAGCTGGTGACGAAGGCGATTGGCTGTACAAAGGCTTACCTGCTCTTTCCTGAGACCGGCAGCAAGGATTTTGTCACCAAATTTGTTGAGCCCAGAGGGGAAGACAACCCTCTGCTTAGCTTCAGGCTGAAGGGACACAACCCGATTCTGGAGTATCTGGCGCAGGAGCAGAAGCCCCTGACCAGGGAGAGTTTAGCCGTCCTGCCCGAATTCAAGAGCCTGTGGGAACAGGAGAGAGAAGAAATCAAGGTTAATGAGATAGAGCTTTTTATGCCTCTGATAAGCCGTGGCAGACTAATCGCCGTTCTGGCGCTCGCTAAAAAGGTATCGGGCAGGTATTCTCTGGAGGATTTCAACCTTCTTGCCGATGTTACCAATCGAGTGGCGGTGAGTATGGAGAAGGAATACCTCCAGGAACAGCTTAAGGAGTGGGAAAAGGAACTGTCCGTGATAAATCGCTCCAGTGCTATCCTTACTTCCAGCCTGGACATTCGGCAAATATATGATAGCTTTATTCAGGAGTTGAAGAGGGTAGTGGATGTTAGCTGGGCAGCCATTACGCTGATTGAAGGCGATGCCCTCCATTTTCTGGCTTTATTTTCTGGGGCGGGTTCAGCCTGGCGGGTCGGGGAGCGAATCCCCATCAAAGGGACGGCTACGGAGTGGATGGCGGCTCACAAGAAGTCGGTGTTTGAGCCCGACCTGCTAGAGAAAAGCAGATTTAGCATCGGGAAGTATTATATTGAGCACGGGATACGCTCGATTGCCTATCTGCCGTTAATTGTTAAAGGAGAATCCATTGGCAGTTTAATCGTGGCGAGCATCCGTCCCAATGCCTACAGCCCGAGACAGGTGCTGCTTCTGGAGCAGCTGGCTTCTCAAATTGCCATGCCTGTGGAAAACTCCCGGCTGTATGCTGAGGTGGAGCGTCAGGCACGCATCGACGCCCTCACCGGTTTGCTCAATCGTCGTTCGCTGGATGAAATGATTTCCAGCGAGATTGACCGCTACTCCCGTTATGGTGGCTCATTCTCGTTAATTATCTTCGACCTCGACTCTTTTAAGGTATTCAACGATAATTATGGACATCTGGCTGGCGATAAGCTCCTGGCGCAGGTGGGCAGCATCACCAAAGGGGCGATAAGGAATGTTGACCAGGCTTTTCGCTACGGTGGCGATGAGTTTGCCATCCTCTTGCCCCAGACCGGTGTTGAAGTGGCTACGGAGGTGGCAGAGCGGGTGCGTAAACTGATTGTGGCGAAAGTGAAGTCGGACTCAGCCCCCATTACTGTCAGCCTGGGTCTGGCAGGCTGGCCAGTTGATGGCATCCGACCAATGGAGATTCTGGCTGCGGCGGATATAGCGCTCTATCACGCCAAGCGAAATGGCGGCGACCAGATTTGCTGCGCTTCAAGCATTTTGTCTTCCTCTAGCGCCAAGGGGTTGGATTTCGGCAGCGATGGGGATGGCGAAACTCTGAGCATGGTTTATACTCTGGCGGCCGCTGTAGATGCCAGAGACCACTACACCGGCAACCATTCGAAGAAGGTGCAGAAATATACCCTGGCTCTGGCAAAAGCACTGAAGCTGGAAGCAGGGGAAGTGACCAAACTGAGCAACTGTGCCCTGCTTCACGACATTGGCAAGGTCGGCATTGGTAATGAGATATTGAATAAGCCTGACAAAGTGGATGAGAAAGAGATGGAAATTCTCAAAACTCACTCTCGATTGGGGGCAACTATTTTGGCTCGTGCTCCCCAGCTCGCCTGCTGTGCCCCCATCATTCTCCACCACCACGAGAGATATGATGGCAGCGGCTATCCTGAAGGACTGAAGGGTGAAGAGATACCACTGGGGGCACGCATACTGGCAATAGCGGATGCTTTTGCCGCTATGACTTCAGAGCGGCCTTACTCCAAAGCATTGCCCATTGAAGAAGCCCTGGAAGAGCTGAAGCGAGGCGCCGGCACGCAGTTTGACCCCAAGCTGGTTGATGTGTTTCTATCTATTATGAAGACAACCCAGACCATGGTAGGGTAAAATCATTGATGTGAGGAGGTGAGTTCTCTTGGAGAAGAGCAAGATACGAGCTTTAGTCATTAGTCAGCAGTCTCTGCTGCGACAGGGCATCGAGCATTCACTGAACAGAACGGAAGACTTTGAAATTGTTGGCGTTGCTGAGGTCGATAGCAAAGTGCTCTCGGATATAGATACCATGCTGCCGGACGTTGCCCTGGTTGATGCTGATGGCTTCCCTGATTCTGGTGTGGCTGTGGCGCGCCGGATAAAGCAGCGTTCGCCGAACATTGGCATCATCATACTTGCCGCAAAGGTGGACGATGCG
>CAZHRL010000024.1:0-9515 GCA_964534815.1 uncultured Dehalococcoidales bacterium
ATCACGGCGGGCTGCTGGATAATGTCGTGCCCAACTTTCTCAACGAAGCACCCTGGGAGCGGTTTGTTACACGGCAGGTCATCACTATGCTGACGCCGGAGACCTCCCTTTCCATCGACTTCAAAGATGCCAACTTTGGACAGCCTCCCTATAATGCCCTCACCATATTGCGCTCCAAGTTCGACCGCTGGTATGCCCAGAAGGCGGTGGAGGCGGGGGCTTTGCTCATCCCGGAGACAGTCGTGGATGACCTCATCTGGAAGAACAACCGGGTGGTTGGCATAAAGGCGAGGCGAGAGAATGGGGAAGCCTACGCCGATGTGGTCATCGCTGCCGATGGCGTTAACTCCCTTCTGGCTCAGAAGGCAGGACTGAGAAAAGAGTTCGCCCCGCACCAACTGAGCGTCTCGGTGAAGGAGCTATTAGCCCTGCCGGCGAAAACAATTGAGGAGAGATTCGGGCTGAAGAGAAACGAGGGCGTGGCTAACCTGTTCATCGGCTCCTTCAGCGAGGAGATACCGGGAGGCGGCTTCCTCTATACTAATAAGGAAAGCATCTCTCTGGGGGTGGTCGCCAGCCTGGACGGTCTGGAGGAGAAGAAAATCTCCGTGGCTGAACTCATCGAATCCTTCAAAAAGCATCCCTATGTGAAAGAGTTGATAAAGGATGCCGTTTTGAAAGAGTATTCCGGGCACCTGATTCCCGAGGCTGGCTGGGCCGGCGTTCCCAAACTATACGGTGATGGCATTTTGCTCACGGGTGATGCTGCCGGGCTGGTCTGCTCCACCGGCATCACTCTGGAAGGCATGAACTTCGCCGTGGCTTCCGGCATTGCCGCCGCCGAGGCCGTAAAAAAAGCAAAAAGCCAGGGCGATTTCTCCCGAAAGAGCCTGTCCCGCTATCAGGCTCTGCTCGAAGACAGTTTTGCCCTGAAAGACCTCAAGACGTTCCGCTATGCCCCGGACTTTCTCGCCAGCCCGCGCGTCTATAAGCTCTATCCGGAGCTTGTCTGTAACTTCGCCGAGAGGTTATTTAAGGTCGATGGCAGACCGAAGAAGAAGTTCTGCCGCCTGGGGAAAGAGGTCATCAAGGGAAAGATTTCCTGCTGGCAACTGGTTAAAGATGTCATTAAGGCAGGACGTGCTTTGCTATGAACATCGAAGATAAGTTAATCAAGACAAGATTTATTGTAGATAAAACGCCACATATTGTGGTGGACACCAAGATTTGCCAGACCTGCACGCGGAAGCCGTGTCTCTACGTCTGCCCGGCGCAGAACTACAAGCTGTCCGAGGATGGCAAGCTCACCTTTGAATGGACGGGCTGCGTGGAATGCGGCGCCTGCCGTGTCGCCTGCCGCTGGTGTGCCATAAAATGGGACTATCCCAGGGGCGGCTACGGCGTCTCTTTCCGCTACGGCTAAGGAGTCGAGATGAACGTTATCGTCTGTGTGAAACAGGTACCTGATACCAACATCGCTCTTGAAGTAGACCCGCAGACGGGGGCGATAAACAGCGACGATTTAGTCTACATCGTCAACCCGTGTGACTGGCTGGCGGTCGAGGAAGCAGCACACCTGAAGGAAGAGGGGAAAGCCAGCCAGATTACCCTCATTTCCCTGGGGCAGCCATCGGCGACAAGGGCGCTGCGCAGTTGCCTGGCGCTGGGGGCGGACAAAGCCGTCCTGCTCAACGGCCCAGCCTTCAAGAATTCGGACTCCTATGCCACGGGCATGGTGCTCTCTCAAGCCATCGGTTCCTTACCATACGACCTCATCCTGTGCGGGGCGAGAGCCTCGGATACCAACACCGGGCTGACTGGCGCCGTTATCGCCGAAACGCTGGGGCTGCCGCTCGTCTCCGAAGTTACCCGAATCAATTCTGTCGCCGATAAGAAGCTGCAGGTGCAGCGCAAGCTAGAGAAGGGAAACCGTGAGGTAGTGGAAGTAAGTCTGCCCGCTGTGCTGACCATTGAAGGCGAGGCGGAGAAAACACGGTACGCTAGCCTGCCCGCCCTCATTGAAGCGCAGACCAAGCAAATCGAGCAGCTTGACTTGAAGGCACTGGGCTTATCCCCGATGGAAGCCGGGCAGAAAGGCTCGAAGACGCAGACACTGGGCTACTCCCTGCCCAAGCCGAGAAAGAAGAAGCTCTTTGCGCCGGATACCAGCCTCTCCGCCACAGCGAAAATCGCCATGTTGATGAAAGGCGGCATTCAGGAGAAGAAGACTGACTTCCTTGATGGCGACCCCAAGAAGATTGCCCAGACGCTGGTGAAGATGCTCACCCAGCAGAAGTTAATCAAGCTTCAGTAAATTCATCCGTCATTGCGAGCGCAGCGAAGCAAACTCTTGAAGTCTTTGATGTATACCCCTTGTTTTTACTTGAGATTGCTTCGTCGCCCTTCACTTGTGAAGGACTCCTCGCAATGACGGTTTTGAAATAAAACAAATTTATTCTATAACGCCCCTCCCTACCAGATAGCGCTCGACCACCTCATTGTTCAACTCCAGTCCCAGACCCGGCTCCTCTGGCACGGTAACATAGCCGTCCACCGCCAGGATATCGTGGTTGGTCAACTGCTTTCTCATCGGCGTATCCTCGACGCAGTACTCAAAGATGAACGCCGACTTGCGAGTTACCAGCCAGTGCAGCCCGGCGACCAGGTTGATAGGCGTGGAGTAGAAGTGGTTGACTACCTTCAGTCCGTGCGACTCAGCCATGTCGGCAATCTTCTTGCTCCAGGTGAAGCCGTTGCGGGCTAAATCAATCTGCCCGATGTCGATACAGCCGCGCTCAATCAAGTCCTTCCAGGCATAGACGCCCGCCTCACCCTCCCCTGCCGCAATCGGTATCCGGGAGACCTGGCGCAGTTCCTGGTAGCCTGCCCAGTTGTCCTGGTCGAGTGGCTCCTCCAGCCAGCCGGGGCGGAACTGCTCAAACTGGCGAGCACGGGTCTTGGCGGTACGGGTGTCCCAGCAGCAGCCGGCGTCAATCAGGATGTCGTTCTTATCGCCCACGCCCAGACGGGCGCCTTCCACCAATTCGAGGTCGAGCTTTTCGTTCTGTCCCATCGGTTCCCAGCCGAACTTGACGGCGGTGAAGCCCTGGTCAATCCACTTCTTAGCCTTCTCGCGGGTGGCTTTGCCGTCCTTGCCGAAGAGGTCGCTGGCATAAGCCCGTATTTTCTTGTTGAACGCCCCACCCAGCAGCTGGTAAATTGGTTTCTGGTAGAACTTGCCGGCGATATCCCACAGCGCAATATCAATACCAGCGATAGTATGGACAACCAGACCGCGCCGCCCGCAGTAGAAGGTGGCGTGGTACAGCTTTCCGATGATTACATCGATATCCAGCGGGTTCATGCCGATGAGGAGTCTGCCCAGCCCCGAGGTGGCAACGCTGCTCAAGGGCGCTTCCACTGCCGCCCGCGCCATGTGGGGCGATGAGTTGACCTCGCCGATGCCCACAATGCCTTCATCGGTATAAATCTTGATGATGCAGGCGTCCTGCGCTGCCGAAGCCTTGTTCTCTACTTCCTTTTCCGGCAGGCGCACCTCGATGGCTTCTACCTTAGTGATTTTCATTGCCTTACATATCCCCCTTTCCGAGACTCTATATGATAATACACGCCAAAATCGGATTAATCAATCGCTTTTCCACCCTTTTATGGCTCAACTGGGCGGAGTATAATGTTGTCACTAAGGTAAGTCTTAATTATAAACTCTGCTGGAGGTAAAAATGGCAATACAGGCAGTAATAATAGACCCCGAAGATAACGTTGGTGTTGCCCTGACAGACCTCGACTCCGGGACCAAGCTGGATTTAAAAATCGACGGTGAGACAAGACAAATAAAGCTGGTGGAGCCCATTCCCTACCAGCACAAATTCAGCGTGGCAGACATAGCTGCTGGTCAAGAATTGAAAAAACACGGCATCGTCATCGGAGTGGCGACGAAAGACATCAAACAGGGTGAGCATGTGCACGTACATAATATGACCGGGCTGCGGGCTAAAGCGGCAAGGAAGTAAGGAGCAAGGAGATGGAATTTTTCGGTTATCCCAGAAAAGATGGCTCAGTGGGGACGAGGAATCATGTAGGCATTATCTCAACCGTATCTTGTGCCTCTGACCCGGCTAACTGGATTGCCAGCAGAATCCCGGGCTGCAAATCATTTACTAACAGGCTGCAGTGCAGTCTGGTCTACCCGGATAAAGAGAGGATTTTCCGCACTTTCGTTAACCTGGGTAAGAATCCCAACCTGGCGGCGGTGCTGCTGGTGGCTCCGAACTGCGCTGCCGGCACCGACCCGTTGAAAATTGCCGAAGCTATCGCCAAAACGGGGAAGCCGGTAGAGGTCTGCCGCGTGCACCAGGAAGGCGGCGTCATCGCTGCCGTAGCCAAAGGAATAGATGCCGTGCTCAAGATGGCTGACGATGCCTCCCGCATAAAGAGGGAGCCGGTCCCCGTCTCGAAGCTGCGACTCGGCATCAAGTGCGGCGGCTCGACGCCGCTATCAGGCATCGTGACCAACGCCGCCCAGGGAACCGCTCTGGATTTCGTCATAGAGAATGGTGGCAGCGGTGGTTTCGGGGAGACGCCGGAAGTCATCGGCGCAGAACAGGTGCTCGCTGCTAGGGCTATCAATGAGCGTGTCAAAAAGGAGTTCATCAAGGTAGTAACCGATTTCGAAAAGAGGCTGCTGTCTTACCCGGAAATCAACTTCTTTGGCTCGAATCCCGACCAGCATAATATCGCCTCGGGGCTGAGCTCTATTGAGGAAAAGTCCATCGGTGCTATCCGCAAAGGGGGAATGACACCATTGACCGAGGTGGTGCCCTATGGCGCAGTGGCAGAAGGCAAGGGCATGTTCTTTGTCAATACGCCGGGCAACGACCTCATGGCGCTGACCGGGCTGGCGGCAGCGGGCTGCAATGTGATGACCTATGCCACAGAATGCTGCGCTCCCTACGGCTTCCCCTTTGTGCCCGTCATCAAGCTCACCGCCAACAAGGAGCATTTCCGCCAGTTCCCCGACCTGCTGGACTATCTGGTGGATATTCAGAAAGCGGTAACTGATATTAGAAACGTGGGGAAGGAGCTATTTGGACTGGTACTGGAGGTTGCTTCGGGCAGATATACCCAGAGCGAACTTGTCGGCTATACGGGCACCTGCGATATCTGGCTGACCAATCCGGCGACGTAGATTAGAGGTGACCCATCCCCCTGCCCCCTTCCCTCAACGAGGGAAGGGGGCTTCTTTTTAGAAGGGGACTGCGTCCCCTTCTTTCTTACAACCCCACCATTGGACACGTCCTGCCTCAACCCGTTAAAATAGACGTGGGCATGAGAACTCTGCCCAAATAACAGGAAGGAGCTTTGATGGCTGATAAGAATGATGTTGTTATTGTCAGTGCGCTGAGGACACCGTTCGGGCGCTACGGGGGTTCGCTCAAGTATATCGACTACTATGACCTCGGCGCCATCCCCATGAGAGAGATACTCAAGCGGGTCAACGTCGACCCCAAATTGGTGGGCGAGGTGTTCTGGGGGGTGGGCGATACCTCGCAGTGCAAGGATGTTTATACCCCCGTTGCCGCCAGGCAGTCGCTTCTCAAGGCGGGGCTACCGACAGAGACCCCTTCTATCTCCTTTGATATGGCTTGCGTCTCGGCGATGCACGCCGTCAAGCTGGCAGCCATGACCATCAAGCTGGGCGAAATCGATTGCGCCATCGCCGGCGGAGCGACCTCTTTCAGTCGAGAGCCTCTCATACTGAGAAACCTGAGATTTGGTGGCTACCGCCTGGGCGATGTCAAGATGGAAGACCCCCTGTTCAACATGGGCTACAAGGACTTCAACCCCGTCTCGGTGGATAGCGATAATGTTGCCCTTGAGCACGGGTTAAGCCGGCAGGAGCAGGACGAGTGGGCGTTGCGCAGCCATATGAACTACGGCGCTGCCTGGAAGGCGGGCAAGTTCAAAGAGGAAATCTTGCCGATGCCTCTCCCTCAACCTGACGGAAGCACAAAGATACTGGATATTGACGAGCAATACCGACCGGACAGCTCCATGGAAAAGCTCGCCAAGCTGAAGACCGTTTATGGCACCAGAGCCATCACGGCCGGCAATGCCCCCGGTATGAACGACGGCGCCACGGGGATTCTCCTCATGAGGCGCAGCCAGGCGGAAGAGCTGGGGCTTGAGTGCCTGGCAACTGTGATAGCCAGTGTCTCCATTGCTATCAATGCCAGCCGCATGCCTGAGGGACCAGCCTATGCCATCCAGAAAATCTTGAAGAAAGCCGGGCTGACCCTGAAAGACCTCAGCGTTATGGAGATAAATGAAGCCTTCGCCTGTGTGCCGCTGGTATCCACCAAGATGCTCGGTGACGGCGATGCCAAGAAGGTAAAGGAAATCCGAGACAAGACCAATATCAACGGTAGCGCCATCGCCATCGGGCATCCCAATACCTCCAGCGGGGCGAGGTTGATAATGAACCTGATGTACGAACTGAGGCGGCGGGGCGGCGGCTATGCTCTGGGCGCCATCTGCGGTGGACTGGCGCAAGCCGATGCCTGCATTATTAAAGTAGGCTAAACAGCATCTGCATGCGTTTTAAAGAGGGGCGTAAGCCCCTCTCTTTATTTCCCCCTACTTGGTCTTTTATCCAAATTGTATTAGTATATCTGAGTACGTGAACCCAATCCTCACAAAAGGGAGGCCGTATGAAGAACCTGGTCAAGCAGAAGCTAAGTGAAAATAAAACAGCAATCGGTGTGGTGGTGATGCTGCCGCACCCGGACGTAACCCGCTGTCTTTCCCAGGCCGGCTTTGACTGGCTGTTCATAGACGCGGAGCATGGTCCGATGAGCCTAGAGACGATGCAGCAGATGATTAACGCCATAGCCAGCGACTGCACGCCCATTATCCGCGTTGAATGGAATGACGCCGCGATTATCAAGCGCACGCTGGACTTAGGGGCACATGGCGTCATCGTCCCGATGGTGAATACCGGAGAAGAAGCCGAAATGGCGGTGCGGGCGTGCAAATACCCGCCGCAGGGCATACGCGGCTTCGGGCCCAAGCTAACGCTGTCTGACCCAAAGTATTACGCAACCGCCAATAGAGAAATTATGACCATTGCGCTGATAGAGTCGGCGACTGCCGTGAAGAACATAGACGACATACTATCGGTGGAGGGGATTGATGTGGGGTTCATCGGGGTGGCGGATTTGTCTTTAAGCCTGGGATTCGGTTTACCTATCAAATGGCAGGAGAGTAAGTATTTAGAAGTTTTTGACAGGGTAGTCAAAGCGGCGAAGAGGTATGGGAAAGCAGCCGGCATTCCTACGGGAATAGCGGGCATGCCGTCAGGCAGCAACAGCGCCGGGAGCGTGGAGTGGGCGATAGAAAAAGGTTTTAGAATGATAAGCGTGGGCGATGCCGATAGCTTTATTATCGAGGGAGCTCGTGAGGCGCTGAACAGAACTAAGAAAGCTCTAAGGAAGAACAAAGAAAAGAATCGTTAGAGTCATTATTAAAAAGCGTGACAACCCCCTTTGTCCGAGGAGATCGTTTTGTCTTCTGTTTGAAGCGGACTCCTCACAATGACAAAATATGTGAAAAACGTGGTATATTTGTCTTATGGACATGTTTGAGCGGAGGTTCGAAGAGGAAAAGGACAAAGAGGCGCCTCTGGCAGCCCGTATGAGGCCGAGGAGCCTGCAGGAGTTCGTCGGGCAGGAGCATCTGGTCGGGGAAGGGCGCGTCATCAGAAAGGCGATTGAGAGCGGTAATGTGCCCTCGATTATCCTCTGGGGACCGCCGGGCAGTGGCAAGACCACGCTCGCCTACATCATCGCCAGCGCCACGAAGTCGCACTTCAGCCCTATCTCAGCGGTCAGCGCCGGGGTTAATGATTTGCGCCGCATCATCGAAGAAGCCAGGGAGCGTCGCGGGCTTTACCAGCAGAAGACCATCCTCTTCATCGATGAGATTCACCGCTTCAACAAAGCTCAGCAGGACGCAGTTTTGCCTTTCGTAGAAGATGGCACCATTACCCTTATCGGCGCCACCACAGAAAACCCCTCCTTTGAGGTCGTCTCGCCGCTGCTCTCCCGCTCTCAGGTGCTCGCCCTGAACCCTCTTACGGATAAGCAAATCCGCACCATCGTCCTGCGGGCGCTCAAGGATAAAGAACAAGGTCTCGGCTCATTGAATGTGGAGCTGACGGAGGAAGCTCTGGCGCATCTTATCACTATGGCGAATAAAGATGCCCGTATCGCCCTCAACATTCTGGAGATAGCTGCCCTGACCACAGCGCCGGATAAGGAAGGCAAGCGCCACATCTCTCTAGAGACGATTGAAGACGCTGCCCAGCACCGCGCTTTGCGCTACGATAGAGTCGGCGACCAGCACTACGACACCATCTCGGCGCTGCATAAATCACTGCGCGGCTCCGACCCCGATGCCGCCCTTTACTGGCTGGCGCGTATGCTCGAGGCAGGGGAAGACCCACTCTACATCGCCCGCCGACTGGTGCGTTTCGCCTCGGAGGATGTGGGCATGGCTGACCCGCAGGCACTGGTCGTGGCGATGGCGGCACAGCAGGCTGTCCACTTCATCGGCATGCCGGAGGGGAATCTGGCTCTGGCTCAGGCTGTCGTCTACCTGGCTACGGCTCCAAAAAGCAACTCCCTGTATCAGGCGTATTCACGAGTCCAGGAGGAGATAAAGAAGGGCTCGAGCGAGTCCGTGCCGCTGCACCTGCGCAACCCGGTGACGCCACTGATGAAAAAGATGGGCTACGGCAAGGGCTATAAATACGCGCACAACTACCCGGGGCACATCGTGGAGCAGCAGAACCTTCCCGCCGCTCTACAGGGCAAGCGTTTCTACACTCCCAGCGACCAGGGTTACGAGAAGCAGGTTACCGCCCGACTCAAAGCCTGGTGGGATGCGTTAAGTAAACAGGGCGAACCTAAGGAGTCGAAGGAGGGGTAGCTTTCTTGACAGTGTGTCTGCGCAGAGCCTATACTTAGGCTGTTGCAACGCGGGGTGGAGCAGTGGAAGCTCGTTGGGCTCATAACCCAAAGGTCGTTGGTTCGAATCCAACCCCCGCTACCATCCGCAATTGATTTGAGCGTTTTTAGCTTCAACTAAAATTTTCAAGAAACGATTCGAGCGTGGGCGAGCGTGAATCGTTTTTAGAGTTATGTAAACTTAACAGCGGCGTGGTTATGCCGGCGGCGCAGGTTAAGCGGCTAAGCGGTCTCAACGAATCCAGCACCCGCTAGGATGAATTCCAGAAACTGGAATCAGCTTTAGTGATTTGGCCGATTCCCTTGACTGCAGGAAATAGCCTAGCGTGCAGTGGATTGGGAAATACTAAGTATTCTGTTGGAAGTCTAAATATTGTTAATAAAGTTATTGTAAAACTTACAAAATAACCTTCTCCGGCCAAGGTTCTTGCTTTGAAGTTCCCCATAGTTTGCTAATGTAATCTATTGAAA
>CAZHRL010000025.1:0-9122 GCA_964534815.1 uncultured Dehalococcoidales bacterium
GCTCCTCGCCGAAGGCCCTGATGATGCCCTGGTTCGAGGCCACCCCTCCCTGGAAGAGGATCGGGGACCTGATCTCTTTGCCCAGCCCCACGTTGTTCAGGTAGTTCCGCACCAGTGCCTGGCAGAGGCCGTAGATGATGTCCTCAACGCGGTGCCCCATCTGCTGTTTGTGTATCATATCTGACTCGGCGAAGACGGTGCACCGTCCGGCGATGCGCACCGGTGACTTGCTGGTCAGGGCACGTCGGCTGAACTCCTCGATGCTCATGTTGAGGCGCTGTGCCTGATGGTCGAGGAAGCTGCCTGTGCCGGCAGCGCAGATGGTGTTCATGCCGAAGTCGGTGACGATGCCATTTCTGATGATGATAATTTTGCTGTCTTGCCCGCCGATTTCAATGACGGTCTGGACATCGGGGAAATAGTGCAGGGCAGCGATAGCGTGGCTCGTAATCTCGTTCTTCACCAGGTCAGCGCCGACGACGACCCCGGCTAAGTAGCGGGCGCTGCCGGTGGTGGCGACCCCGCAAATCTCAGCCTCTTTGGGCAGGTTTTGCTTTATCTGCTTCAGCCCCTGCTGCTCTGCCTCGATGGGCTTGCCCTGTGTCAGAAGATAGACATGGGCCACTAGCTCGTCAGTTCTGTTCAGGGCGGCGAGCTTGGTGCTTAGCGAACCAACATCAATACCCAGATAGATTTCCACAGCCTCTCCTTAGCTGGCAGCCCGTTGCCGTTTTCGGCGCTTCAGCAAATCAACAAACGCCTCAAGTCGGGTGAGCATCCCCGGCTTTGCCAGTTGCTCATCGCAGAGGATGGTTAGCACTGGTAAGTCCTCTTTTGTTTTCGGCATAATATTCCGTGCGATTACCTCTGGCATACAGGTGAACGGCGCTAGGTGAACCAAGCCATCGTACTCTCTGGCGTGGAGCACCTTTTCTCCTACCGATTCCCAGCCATCCCCGCCGATGTCCCGCTTAAGATAGGGCAGGGCTGCCTGGTGAATCCTGTCCTTTTCATTTACTCCCAGGGGGTTGAGGAACCAGCTAAACTTTGTCCACTCTGAGGCAAAGGTTGTCCGCCTCACCTCTACCCCCAGCTTGCCTAGCTCGCTTTCCACATCGAGATTTGAGAAAGGCTCAAGCACGACGTAGAATTCTCCCACCACGCCCACAATTAACGGTTTTATCCCTTCGTCTCTGGCTACGTTGTTGAGACGGTCAATATAATCGGCTGCCACCTTTCTCAGGGTAGCATAGTCGTCTGCCTGGTTGATTGCCTTGAGCGCCTGAGCATATAGCTGGTTGGCTGTCCCCTTCGCCCGCTCCACGGCACGGACCTTTTGCACCACCCGCTCGATTTTATCGATGGTATGCAGCTTGGTCAGACCGAAACGAAAGGCTGATATAATCTTAATCCAGGGAGCGTTGTTTGACAAGCGCTTGATGATTTCCAGCAGCCCGAGCAGCTTGCGCTCCGAGACTCCAATAGGCACCATTTCAATCTTATAGCCCATTTCGTGGAGGATTCTTTCCTGTATACGGGCGTAGTAGCCCAGGCGGCAGATGTTGGTCCCGGCGGGCATGAGCAGGGTATCGGCGCCTAGCTCAGCGGCTTCAATCAGGTTGCCCAGGGTCAGCTTGAAGGGGATGCAGAGTCCCTCTGGCGCATATTTGACGCCCAGTGATAGGGTGCGCTGGGTAGTCAGCGGCGGCATGACGTAATCAATGCCGAGCCTCTGGAACAGGGCTTTGAAGGGTATATGGATATTACCCATATGGGGCATTCCTAGGCGCATGTTTCCTTCCGTCTCTTTCTCTGTATCATATCGAGGAAGGCTTCCAGTCGGGTAGCCAGGCCGGTTGCCGCTGTGTGTTCGTCCAGGGTCAGGCTCATGAAGGCGGTGGTCTTAAGTCGACTAGCCTGCTGGCGCACCATATCCATCATTATCGAGTCGGGACCGCAGCCAAAGGCGATGACGCCAATGACGCCGTCAGCTCCCTTTTCCAGATAGTGCCCTCCGGCACCGACCACCTCCTCTTCGTGTGTCCAGTAGGCTCTGCCCATCAGCCTCGACTCCGCCGCCTCAAGCTCCGCGGCGGAGAGCATCTGGGGGGTCACTACCCTGATGCGAGCCTGCTCGAGCCGGTGGATAAGACGGTGGTTAATGTATTCATCATAGATGAGATACGGGTGCCCGATGAGGGCAATGGTGGCAACTGAAGAATTCGGCTGGCTGGGGTGCCTTTCTTCACTTTTCTCAGGTTTGCCGTAAAGTTTTTCTATCGTCTGGGGTGGTGTCAGGCGCTCTCTTGCCATCAACTCGCGATAGTTGAGATGCGCCTGCCAGGCTGCCAGGCAGGCTCGCCTGATTTTCAGCGGGTTCCAGGTAAAATGTCGTCCCAGCTTGTAGATGGACTGATACAGGACACGCCTCCCTTGGTTAACATCAATATCTATTTCCAGAATGGGCGGCGTTTCCGGGATAACGGCTCGGGTCATATCTGGTAAGCCGAGGAACTTGGAGCAGTTATAGGCTTTTCTTTTGATGCTGCGGATGACCGGGATGAAGAGATAGTCGCACTCCTTTACCAGAGAGATGACATGACCGAGAAAAACCTTGACCGGCAGGCAGGTATCGGCGACGACGCGTGATGAGCCTGCCAGGAGCATCGCCTGAATGGTCGACGGTGAAACAACGACCTCTGCTCCCAGTTCCTCAAAAAAAGTCTGCCACAGGGGATAGTACTGGTAGTAGAGCAAAGCTCGCGGGATACCTATGCGGGTCATTTCTCTTTCTGGAACTCCTCTTTAACCTTGCTTACCATCTCTGGATTAGCCAGCAGGTCGGCAACAGTCAGAGCTAGAGACTTGGCGCTATCGAGCAGACCGTGCAGTCCTGCCTCTGAAGCAGCTGCCTCGGCAAATTCAGGTGAGTGTAGGGCTATCGCCGGTTTGGCAATGGCAACGGAAGGATGAATGCCGGGCACCACGTGGCTGACATTGCCCATATCGGTGCTGCCAAAGGAACTGTGAGAAGGGATGAGTTCAATGGTTCGTCCCAACGACTCCATATTCTTCTTGAACAGCTCAGCCAGGGTCATATTGTTGAGCATGGAGGCATAGCGCTGCTCTCCCCATTTGTATTTCAGTTGAGCGCCGGTGGCGGTAGCCGCGCCGATAAAACAGTTCAGCACCTTTTGTTTTAGTTCTTCAAGATAGTCATCTTCCATCGCCCGCACGATAAAGTTGCCGGCGCTGTGAGCCGGCACAATGTTGGCTGCTTTGCCGCCATCGGTGATAATACCGTGGATGCGGGCAGTGCTTTTGATGTGCTGACGCAGGGAATTAATGCCGGCGAAGGACAGCAGCATGGCTTCCAGGGCATTGATGCCCTCCTCCGGGCTGGCGGCAGCATGAGCCGCTTTGCCGAAAAACTCAATACTCAGCGTCTGGCAGGCAAGGGCTTTGATGGTGGCAGTATCATAGACGTCCGGGTGCACTATCATTGCCATATCGATGTCTTTGAAAGCGCCCCTCTCAATCATGAGCACCTTGCCGCCGTGTATCTCCTCAGCTGGCGTGCCGAGAACCTGGACGCTGCCCCCGAATCTATCCACAGCGATTCTGGCAGCTACGGCGCCACCAACGGCGCAGGTAGCGATGATATTGTGTCCACAGGCGTGTCCTAGCTCCGGCAGGGCGTCATACTCCGCCAGCAGAGCGATGGCTGGCTTTCCCTTCCCGTAGCTGGCTCTAAAAGCCGTGGGCAAATCGCAGATGCCCTTTTCCACGGAGAAGCCGTTCTCCTTAAGATACTCAGTCAGCCAGCCGGCGGCTTTGATCTCTTTGAAACCGAGCTCGGGGTTGTCATGGATGTTCAGGCTCAGCTCGCGCAGTTGCTGACGGCGGGATTCAACTTCCTTTATTATGGCAGCTTTTAATTTTTCCACAATGCTTATTATAGCTGGGTGTGGCGAGGATTTCTAGGAATTAGTATCCTTATGTTGAATTTTGAAATGGTTGGTGGTATACTTTTAATTAGGTAAAGACTGGCTTTGTTGAGTGGGGTTTGAAACCCACTTTTTTATTGTATGGGGAATTGTCAGCTTGGAGGAGGTCTTAAGCCAAGATGAAGAGCGACTTTCTGCTCGCCATCACCCAGCTATCGGCTGAGAAGAACCTGCCCAAAGAGGTAGTCCTTGCTGCCGTTGAGACAGCACTGGTCTCAGCCTATAGGAAGGATAGTTTTGCTCCGAATCAGAATATTGCGGTCAAGATTAATCCCACCACTGGCAAGGTGGAAGTGTGGGCAGAGAAGACGGTGGTGGAGCGCCCCTCCGATGCATGCAAGGAGATATCTCTGGAAGATGCGCGCCTCATCAAGCCTGATGTTGAGCTTGATGAGGCGATAATGGTTGAGGATACGCCACATAATGCGGGACGTATCGCTGCTCAGACGGCAAAGCAGGTGATTCTCCAGCGACTCCACGAAGCAGAGCACAGCGCTATCTTTGAGGAATTTGCCAACCGTGAGGGTGATATTGTTACCGGCATGGTGCGGCGTATTGAGCTTAAACAGGTGTACATTGACCTGGGTCGCACCGAGGCGATTTTACCTGCTTCTGAACAGATGCCCAATGAACGGTACCGTGTGGGACAGAGGCTTAAGGTCTACCTCTTAGAGGTGGTCAAGACTACCCGAGAACCACGCGTAGTTGTGTCGCGCTCTCATCCCAACCTCCTGCGCCGGCTTTTTGAGTCGGAGGTTCCTGAGGTCTATAATGGCACGGTGGAAATAAAGTCGATTGCTCGTGAAGCAGGCTACCGGAGTAAGGTAGCGGTCGCCGCGCGGCAGAAAGGCATCGACCCGGTGGGTTGCTGCATTGGCTTGCGCGGCATCAGGATACAGAACATCGTCAGCGAGCTTAACGGCGAAAGAATTGATGTTGTTGCCTGGGGTGCGCAGCCGGCTGCCTTTATTGCCAGCGCCCTCAGCCCGGCTCAGGTAGTCAGTGTTGAGCTGAGTGAGAAGGAAAAGATAGCCACCGTTGTCACCCCTGATAAGCAGCTTTCCCTGGCCATTGGTAAAGAGGGTCAGAACGTCAGGCTGGCAGCCAAGCTTACTGACTGGAAGATTGATATCAAGAGCGCTTCCGCAGTTGAGGCACAGAAGGCAGAGGAGGCTAAGCTCGCAGCGGAAGCCAGGAAAGAGGAGGCTATCGTTGCCAGAGAGTTGCCTCCGACAGAAGTGCCTGCCTTAGAACCAGAAATATCCCTTCTGGAGCTAGAGAAACCGGCTGAAGTGGCTGAGAAAGCAGAGGAAGGTATAGCCTTACCATCTCTTGACACCGAATTTGTTCCTCAGGGGGTTCCTTTCGAACCGCCGGTGGTAGCAGTCGGGAAGTCCGGGCTTCGCTTTGCGGAAGATATTATGAGACCCAGCGCAGTAAAGACTGAGCCTAAGTCAAAGAAGGAGAAGAAGAAGACGGCTAAGGATAGAGGGGAAGACGGCATCAAACTCAAGAAGGCACGGCGTGTCCGTGAAGTACCAGTAGACGAGGAGGAGTATTAAAAAGCGGTTGCCTCAGCGGACCTGTGTGGCTTGTCGCCAGGTGAAGCCCAAGCAGGAGCTAGTCCGTGTGGTACGTAATTCCGATGGAAGCGTTGAAGTTGATGTTACCTGGAAGAAACCCGGGCGTGGGGCTTATCTCTGTCGAACAAGAGAGTGCTGGGAGGAGGGGGTAAAGGGTGGTCGCCTGGAACACGCTTTAAGGGCTACCCTCATTCCCGAGAATCGGGAACGGTTGCTGAAATACTGGGAAGACCTTGAGAAGGGATTGAATAGTGGTCAACAAACCAATTAACCCTGTTAACCCGATAAACAAAGAAGAGAGCCCCGCTGCTGCTGAGGCACAGCCCATTGAGTTCCCTCATGCCCTGAGTGTACGGAATCTGGCTGACCTCTTAAAGGTCGGTGCCATCGATATCATCAAGCAACTGATGAGAAAGGGCGTCATGGCTAATATCAACCAGACTATCGAATATGAGGTGGCAGCGGCAATAGCCACGGACTTGGGCTACAAGCCACGCCTCAAGCCCAGGGCGGCGGAAAAGGCTGCCAGTGTTGTTAAAGAGATTAAGAAGCAGCTTAAAGCTGAAGAAGCCGGCAGACTGAGACCGCGTCCCCCGGTGGTTACCATCATGGGTCATGTCGACCACGGCAAGACCAAGCTCCTCGACGCCATCCGGCAGACCAATGTGGCGGCTACTGAGGCTGGTGGCATCACGCAGCATATTGGCGCTTATCAGGTGGAGTACCAGGGACAGAAGATAACCTTCCTCGATACCCCGGGTCATGAGGCTTTTACCGCCATGCGGGCTCGTGGCGCCCAGGCAACCGATATCTGCGTTCTGGTCGTAGCGGCTGACGATGGCGTTATGCCACAAACGCTGGAAGCCATCAACCATGCCCGTGCCGCCGGTGTGCCTATTGTGGTGGCGATTAACAAGATTGACAAGCCGGGGGCTAACCCTGATATGGTCAAGCAGCAGCTAGCCGACGCTGGTCTGATTGTGGAAGAGTGGGGAGGAGACGTCGTCTGCGTGCACACCTCGGCTAAGGAGAAGAAAGGCATCTCCGACCTGCTGGAAAATATTCTGGCGGTAGCGGAGATGGAGGAACTCAAGGCGAACCCCGCCCTCCCGGCAGTGGGTGTGGTTATTGAAGCCAAAATGGATAAGACCAAGGGGTCTCTGGCGACAGTACTGGTCCACAACGGGACGCTGAAAGTGGGCGATGTTGTTGTGGTGGGCACTATCTGGGGCAAGGTCAAGGCAATGTTTAACGATGCTGGCAAGCACGTAAGGAAAGCCGAGCCAGCCACCCCGGCTGAGATTCTTGGCTTAAGCAGCGTGCCTCAGGTCGGTGACCCCCTGACTGTAGTCGCTGATGAGCGCGAGGCAGGGGCTCTGGCGCAGAAGCGCCTCGGGGAGAAGAAAAAACAGGAAGCAAAGGCAGCGGTGAGATTGAGCAGCCTCTTCGACCAGATAAGTGCCGGCAAGGTCAAGGAGCTTAATGTTATTCTTAAAACCGATGTCCAGGGTAGCCTTGAACCGATAAGAAGTTCGCTGGAGCAGTTATCGACCGAAGCAGTCAAGGTCAGGATGATTCACAGTGGCAGCGGTAATGTCACCGAGAGTGACGTCATGTTAGCGATTGCTTCCAGGGCAATCATTGTTGGTTTCACTACCGGCGTTGAGACCGGGGCACGGCGACTGGCTGATGTCGAGGGGGTGGACATTCGCTCCTACAACGTGATTTACGATTTAATTGATGATGTGGGCAAGGCGCTCACAGGCATGCTGGAGCCCACCCGGGTTGAAGTTATCGATGGGCATGCGGAAGTGCGGGCTATCTTCCCTGCTGGTAAGAAGGAAAAGGCGGCTGGTGTCTATGTTACTGAAGGTAAGGTGACCCGCAGTGCGTCAATCAGAGTGCTGCGTCAGGGAGAGAAAGTTCACGAATCCATAGTTAGCAGTCTGCGGCGCTTCAAAGAAGACGTGAGAGAAGTAGCATCTGGCTACGATTGTGGCGTCGGCGTCCAGGGCTTTTCTGATTTTGCCATCGGCGATATACTGGAGCTCTTCCACATCGAAGAGAGAAAGTAGTTTTAAGGCGGGCAATCATGACGCATCGCATCGAGCGGGTGAATAATCTCCTCCGTCAGGAAATCAGCGAATTGCTTGAGCGCCATGTTAAAGACCCGCGTTTGAGCAGCTTTATTACCATCACCGAGGTGGTCACCTCTCCCGACCTGCGGCATGCCAGCGTCTACGTCAGTTGTCTCAGCGATAAACAGAACAGAAAGGAGATACTGACCGTATTGACCGCGGCTTCGGGCTTTTTCCGCAGCGAGCTTTCCAAGAGTCTGCGTTTAAGACATATTCCCGAACTGAGTTTCTGCTGGGACGACTCTATTGAGCGTGGCGCTCACCTCCTTGAGCTAATCGATAAGGTCAGCGGCGAAGGCAATTCGCAAGCTGATACCGGAAAATAGGTTCTGATGGCAGGGTATTAAAGAGGGACGTCAGTCCCTCTTTAAAAATTATCACCCTTCCCCTTACCAAGGGGAAGGAGGCAGGGGGATAGGGTTTCACCTAGCTCAACCAAATGCCAGTAAAACCGACTAGTGTTTCTAGCACTTACTTCCACAGTATTGGAATACCCTATGAATAGAGTTTAGCTGTGGATGGCATACTGAATATCAACAAGCCAGCGGGTAAGACCTCTTTTGACATCGTTGCTCAGGTAAAACGGTTGAGCGGCGAAAAGCGAGTGGGACATGCCGGCACCCTCGACCCCATTGCCAGTGGTGTTTTGCCGGTTTGCCTGGGACGGGCAACCCGCATCGTCCAGTACCTGGCAGATGCTACCAAGACCTATCGGGCTGAGATTGAGCTGGGTGTGGCTACAGATACCTATGATGTCAGCGGCAGGGTAACTCATCGAAGTGACCCTTTGGGAATCAGCCGGGAGCAGGTGGCAGCGGCTCTCGCCTCTTTCTGCGGCTCAATCCAGCAGACGCCCCCCATGTACAGCGCCGTAAAGCACCAGGGTAAGCCACTCTACGAGCTGGCACGCGCCGGCATTGAGGTTGAGAGAAAAAGCCGGCTCGTGAGAATCTTTCGTATTGAGCTTCTGGAGTGGCAGCCGCCTCTGGTTACTGTGGAGTTAGAGTGTGGTAAAGGCACCTACATCCGTTCCCTGGCCCACGATTTGGGGAAGGTTCTCGGTTGCGGCGCTAATCTGAAGAATCTGATTCGTTTGCGCTGCGGTGTTTTTGATATTAAAGATGCCCTTTCTCTGCCTCAGCTCGAGGAAGCCTTTCAGTGTGGTTACTGGCAGCGCTTTGTCTATCCTGTTGATATTGCTCTCTTGAACTGGTCGGCGATGGTTGTCAGCCGGGAAACAGAAGTTGCTTTAAGAAATGGGCGCCCCCTGGATTTGACCGCTGGTCCTGCTGCCTCCCCCGGCGATTGCTGCCGGGTTTATACCTTAGATGGGTTTTTTCTGGGGGTGCTGCGCTTTAATCCTGAGACCAGGCAATGGCAGCCGGAGAAGATTT
>CAZHRL010000026.1:0-8658 GCA_964534815.1 uncultured Dehalococcoidales bacterium
AAACCAGTCGGGATGACGCGGACAGCCGGAGATATTTATCAGCGGCTTATTAATACCCTTAGCCTCCAGCACTGTCTTCACAGATTGAGCGCCGCTGGGATTAGGAGCCGCTGCGGCAATGCCGCCAAAGGCAGCACAGGTGCCGACTGCCAGAATCGTTAAAGCATTCCGGGCTAGCTCCTCAAACCTGGTTTCAAGAGTGACTGGCTTGCCATGGCGCTCCCCCATGACGCAGTAGAAAGCATTAGCGCCGGTGGGAATAGCGCCATCAACCGCCAGAACATAATTCCCCTTCTTCTCAACCGCCGTATCTTCCAGCACCTTGATTACCTGCTCGCCAGCGCCAGCCATGATTGTCTGATGAAAGCGGAGATTGATGTGCACCCCGGGGATTATCTGGTCGACCAGTATGTTCTTGATGGTGGGACTGGCTGAGTTTAATAAAGAAATGCTGCACCCGGTACAGGCGGATGCAGCCAGCCAGACTAGCGGAATTTCCTTAAGTTTTGAACTCATCTTACCTCCCGAATCTATATCTCAAGCCAGGAATGGGAATAGAGCGTTTCACCCATCAGCACTCTGGCTGTCTTGTAATACTTCACTTCCTCCGGACTCAGCGAGGCAGGGTTGGGTTTCTCCCCCGCCATCATCCGCTGCACCAGGTCAACAATCTCAGGCTTCTTACCTTTGGCTATCTGGATAAGCTCGGCATCAAAGGCGTCGGCAATGGCGGAATAGAGTCCATACTTCATCAGCATTATCAGATAAGTCCGATTAAGGTAGGGTCTGAGGTGGGTGGGCGTGCCATTGGAGATGTTGGACAAGCCGACAGTAGATTTGCAGCCGGGGGCCATCTCTTCAAGCATACTCATGAATTCCAGACAGGCTTTCACCTGGTTTATCTCTACCGACACCGGGCTGACAATGGGGTCAATCCAGATGCTCTTGTTAGGGATACCCATCTCATTCGCCCTATAGATAAGGTCGACGGCGATAAGCGCCCTCTCGTTGGCATCGCGCGGCATACCCTCCAGACCCCAGAGGAGACCAATCATATCCGCATTGTAGTTCTTAGCCAGTGGAAGCCCTGCTTCCAAACGCGCCGGAGCAATGGAGTTTATTAACGCCCGGCATTTGCAAACTTTCAACCCGGCTTCCATAGCCACCAGGTTGGTGGTATCCAGAGAGAGTGGTTTAGTGCTCGCATTCTGCACCACATCTACCAGCCAGCTCATCAGCTCGTCGCCGGCTTTTCGAGCCGGGCCAATATTGAGGTCAAGATAATCTACACCTGACTCAGCCTCAGCCTTAGCCAACTCCTGAATGGGCTTCGGGTCTCTACCCTTCATCGCTGGCCCGATGCTAAGTGACATAATGTTGATGCTTTCTCCGATAAGGACGACCATTCTCATTCCTCCTTATGGTTTCCATCCCCTGAGATAGGCCGGGATATGGGCTGCTTCTCTGGGTCCAACCAGAATTTGCCAGCCCTGCAGTTCTTCTTCCAGACCGCCGCTCTCAGCGGCAATATACCCCGGAATGACTATCTTATGGTGTTTAATCTTGTCTCCAATGCCGCACTTCTTGACGAACGGCGCAATAGCATCAGCAACAAACTTGCCCGCCGCCCAGGCCGTCATCACGGAAAGCCCTTCTGTATCCTTGACGAGAAGCCAGCTCGGCATCTTGCTGTTCTCAATTTCGCCGGAGACGATGAAGTAGGTAAGGGAGAAGTTAGAGGTAATCAGCACCGGCGAGTTCTCGTTCGGGTTGTTGATGGGGTAAATACCTTCGGTGGTAGCCAGTGGACGCTGCGGGTCGGTATAGATGTTCAGCCTTTCCACAAGCAGCGGGAACAGGCTTTCCCCCTGGAAGTCAGAGAGAACCATAATGCCGGCATATTTGGGCACAAAAATAGAGGCAATTACTGCCTCTTTCAGCGGGTCACTGGTCATCTCACAGGGGAAGACAATGGAGGGGAAGCCCAGAGGACGGAACTTCTTGGTTAGAGCAGCGCTGCGGATGATTATCTGGTCTTCAAACAGCTTCCGCACCGTTCTTGCCCCGGAATCAAGGACAATATCCTTGAGCCCGGCCTGGGTGAGCTTGTCGGTCAGTTGCGCCAGCTCTTCAAGGCTGGAGGCTTTGGCGGCTACCGGGCAGGAGCTCTCCTTAGCCAGGACAGCTACTTTGTCCGCATTATCCTTGGTAGCAGCATAGAGCAAGGGCTTCCGGTCGGCGCAGGTCTTGAGCGCGGCTGCCAGATTATCTGGATTGTCGCTCATCAGGATGATGGCGGCATCCGTATCCTGCTTTACTTTGCTGACCAGAGCCACGAATTTTGCCGAATCGCCGGATTCATTTTTCACCGCTATCAGCTCAGGGCGAAGAGTTAACCCCACCCTTTCATACTTGATGGACTTGAACTTCTCCACACGGGCGTTGACCTCTGCCTCCGCCATAGTATCGCTGATGAGCATGGCAAAACCGGGGGGATTCTCAAACCTCTTCTCATGGCGGAAGAGAACAGTCTCACCGCCGACCTTGAGTGTTCTGCCACCCGCACCGATAACCACCGGACGAATCGGTGGTGCCGCCGACTCCAGCAGCTTTGCCTTGGATTCTTCAGAGACCTGGGGGCAGGCGCTCAACTCCGCCTTTCCCGCCGCTAGAGCCATGGCGAAAGCGAGACAGGTGGGTACCCCGCATTCCCCGCAGTTTGTCTTGGGGAGCAGCTTAAATATCTCGATTCCAGTTAGTGGCATAACCAAGCTCCTTTCTAACCAAGAATTGGTCCCATAGTAAGAGCAGGATGTCCTTTCTCCTGCAGGAAGGGAAGGATTTCCTCTTCAGTAACGCCTACCGTTTCATCAGCAATCATATCCGGGAGCTTAGGAACGCCCAATTCCTTGGCCCTTGCCTTGAGCCGCTCACCAATCTCCTCTTTCAACATCTTGGGCATCCAGACCATTCTCAGCAGACCGCCATCGCCAATGACGAACTTCCTCTGACAGGTGTTATACTTGCCGTGACCGACAAACCCGGGGGTGCTCACGCCACCACCGATAGTACCTGCCAGGGTGGTGAACTTCATGCCGCAGGGGGTCATCCCGGTGTACTCGCGGTTCACCGTCATTACACCGTTACAAAGGGGGAGGACGGCGGCAATACACTCGCAGCAACCACAGGTGGTCATTGGGTCGAAGACAATGCTGTAGAAGTTGTAGTGGTCTATCTTGCCGCGGGATGCCTTCCTGACGAACTCATTTACCCCCTGCCACTGTCCGAGCTTGGGGTCAATGACCTCACCTTTGGGTACTGGCTGGTTCGGGCCAGTGGGGTTAATCTCGTATGAGGCTTTACAGTCCATCCAGTTATAGGAGCCGCAGAGACCGGTTCTCTCCGGACTGATACAACAGACATGGCTTGGCGCGAAGGACTGACATAGTGTGCAGGAATAGTAGGTGTCCACCGTCTCATCAGTCATGCCCTCAATGCGAGCGTCCCTGGTGCGATACACCACTCTCGCCTTCTCTACTATCTCACGCACTTTGGCTTCATCGGTATAGATTTTCACCTGAAGCTTATCGAAGATGCGCCCGAAGTCCTGGTGCAGTTTGGCATGAAGGATAACGCCGATATGATTCAGCTTAAAGCCTTTCTCCACGGCACCTTTGGAGACCCTCAGCCAGGCGATATCTCTCTGCCCGATGTGCATCACACCCTGGGCATAGTTGATAAGGTGATGGATTTGCCGCTCAAGGATGGGTTCATAGTCTTCCTCAAACTCTCTCCCGGCAGCCTCGACTGCTATCGCCAGGGGCAAATTTGATTTAGCGGGGACATCGGTAATCTCAGGTCCGATGACCTCAATCTTGCCGTCTTCTACCTCGTCCATGCGTTTTGAGGTAACCCATTCCACCATAGGGCTTCTGCCTCCGCCGCACTCCAGATAAATATCCTCACCGCGGACTCTTTCGCCTTCAAAGGCGGGGCCATAAGCCACGGGAATGGGGATTTCCGCCACAGTAACCTTCAGACCACGCACCTCAACGGCTTTCGACACAATCTGGTCGTGAGGAATGTTAGAGACAACGTGCTCGTAGGTGCAGATACCGGTGGGCAGGACCTGTGGTATGGGCGTATCGGCAATCACCGGGAAGCCCCAGTTAATCGCCCCGGCAGCATTGGCATACCATTCATCCGTTACATAGCCCAAGGGCAGAGCGAAGGCAAAGACTCGGTCCTTATTGTAAATCAATATCTTGCGGAAGTCGCCCGCCTCAATGCCGCCGAAGGACATGGCCGCTCTGGTGGCAAAGCCCATGGCGAACACCGTAGCGCTGACATCCGGCCCGAACGACACTAGACGGGTCGGCCAGCCAATCTGAATCTTAGCTTCAACTAGCTGCTCTGAAAACCTCTTGCCATCGTGCTCCGCCGCCATGAAGACATAGAGGTTTTTCTGCTGCAGTTCCTGAGCTATTTTGGCGGCTATCTCTTTGGTCGGTGCTGCGCCCAGGACAGCGGCAAAGCCCGGGGCAGTGCCATCAACAAATTCCACACCCCTCTTTCTCAGGATGACATCGTCCGCAGCACCCAGCCAGATATTTTCATCGGTAACATCTTCACCTTTAAGGTAGAAGTTTGGCTGTTCCAGATACCTTATAGCTTCAATTATTTCCTCAGCGAAGAAGGTCGCCATCCCGGCATCAAGGGCTGGTGCCAGATAGGGCAGGGGGTGCTCATCTCTCACCGGGGGCGGTAGGATGGCTTTACACTTCTTGAGCACCTTCTCCATATCACCGAGCTTTTCTACCTTCATGCCCAGCATGCCGTAGATAATGGGCAGGTAGTAGGCAGTGTTGGGAAAGCCCACCGGCTCATTGGCTCCCCACTTCTCCATTGCCTCCTTCCACTTCTGTTCTGCCCGGTCAACAATCTTATGAGCGCCCCTGATTGCTGCTGATGCAATAATCTTGGACATCTACTAACCTCCTATTTCTCTCGCCTCAACTTACTCCAACTGGCGTCTCGATGCCATATCGAAGAGGACTCTCTCACGAGCCTTATCAATGCCCAGCGCCTTACGCTTCTTGTCAATGTGTTCAATCATGAGACGGGCAGCCTTGACCGGGTCAGGTTCAAACGCCCACATACCGCCATAGAGCTGCTCCATATCCTTGAACAGGTAATCGGTTACCTCTTTGCTGCCCACGGTAGGCCAGGTTACACCAAACACGGTGAAGACGCCCGAGGCAACAAAGTACTGCCCGATGGAGATGGCTTTTTCGCTCATCCATTCTGGGGCGGCGCCGGCTACCGGCAGGTCGCTGAGGTCGTCACCCAGACCTCCATCTTTGACCATAGCCGTGGCCGCTATCAGGATACGGCTGTTATCCACACAGGAACCCATATGCAGCACCGGTGGAATGCCCACCGCCTCACAGACTGAAGCCAGACCTTCACCGGCAAACTTGGCAGCTTCCGGCACCATGAGGTCAGCCATAGCAGTTGCCATAGCACTGCAGCCGGTCTGAATTACCAGCACATCATTCTTGATAAGCTCTTTCACCATGGCAATGTGCCCTTGGTTATGAGTGAAGCGGGCATTATTGCAGCCCACCACGCCAGCCACGCCTCTGATGCGACCGTTAATGATGTTATCGTTCAAAGGCCGGTAGGAAGCACGGAAGAGACCGCCCAGCAGGTAGTTGATGGTCTCATGGCTGAAGCCAGCAATAAGGTCGTGGCGGTCATCCGGGATATGGATATTCTTGCCTCTGTTGGGGAAGTTCTCGATAGCAGTCTTGACCACCGCTTTCGCCGACTCCATAGCTTTGTGCTCATCAAATTCAATGTGCACCGCGCCGTTAATCTTGGCTTTGGGCGAGGTGGTGATAATCTTGGTATGGTAGCACTGGGCAATATCAGGTAGAGACTCCATAATACACTGGACATCTACCACCATGGCATCAACAGCACCGGTCACTATTGCCAGTTCCTGCTGCAGGAAGTTGCCTGCCAGAGGTACGCCGTGACGCATCAGGATTTCATTAGCCGTGCAGCAGATGCCAGCCAGGTTGATTCCCTTGGCACCTTTGGACTTAGCCAGTGCGAGCATCTCCGGGTCCTGAGATGCCGCCACAATCATTTCGGAGAGCAGTGGCTCATGGCCGTGGATGATGATGTTTACCTCATCTGCTTTGAGTACACCGAGGTTCACCTGACTCAGTACCGGAGCGGGTGTACCGAACAGTATGTCCTGGAGCTCGGTTGCCAGCATGCTGCCACCCCAGCCATCTGCCAGAGCCGTCCGCACACCCTGTTTCAGCAGGTTCTTGTAGTCCTGGTCCACTCCGGCATGGGTGCGGTGCATTATCTCCACGACCTCTCTATCAATACCGCGGGGAGCAACCCCCAGCTTGCGCCACAGTTCCTGACGCTTGAGAGGTGCCCGCTGTAGGAACAGAATCTCTCCTTCCTGTTTGCCAAACTCCTTCAGGGCAATTTCGCCAACCTCAACGGCAATCTCCTCGTTGGAGCGGTCGCCGATTTTGACGCCCCATTCCAGAGCTAGCTGCAGGAGCTTTTGCTCATCCCTGATTTTATAGCCGGGCGCTTCTCCTTTAGCGGCGGCGATAAATAATTCCGCCACTGCGCGACCATGGTCGGAGTGAGCAGCGGCACCGCCGGCAATCATGCGGACGAAGTTGCGCGCCGCAATGGTCTCAGCAGTAGCACCACAAACACCGCGCCGCTTCTTTTTCTCCTCCGCAGTTTCCTCCTTGCCCTTGGGTAGCGGCACGCGGCACGGACCCATACCACAATTCTTGCAGCAGCTACCAACAGAACCGATAGGGCAGGGCTTCATCTGCTCGGCTCTATCGAAAGCCAAGCTGACCTTATCAGCGCAAGCTTTGTCGATTAGTTCCAGGCTAGCTAAATCCACACTCTTTTTGGTCTTCTCTTCTTCTGCCATCTCAATCTCTCCTCTCTCCTTATTGTTTATCCCAATCTCACTCAGCTTTATCGTTAGTGATTCCTGATTGGCAATCCTGACACAAGCCATAAAATTCCAGAGAATGGCGATTAACGGTAACCCCCAATCTCTGGGCTAGTCTCTCATTCATCGTTTTATCCACGGGCTCATCAAGGTCCAAGACACGATTACACCGCTCGCGGCGGAAATGATAGTGGTCTCTGATATTGCCATCGAACCTGCCTACTGTATCGCCACCACCAAGTCCCAGGATTTCTCCATCACGCGTCAGCAGCTTGAGGTTACGATAGACTGTTCCCAGACTGATGTTAGGTATATCACGCCGTACCTGCCCATAAACCCAGTCGGCAGTAGGGTGGGTGTCAGTGCTCTTCACTACCTTCAGGATAGCTTCTTTCTGCTTTGATTTTCTCCCCAAACCCAACTCCATTTTGCTCAATAATAGTAATCATTATTAAGTATATGTTAACCACCCTCAGGTGTCAAGAAAACTGCGCAGCCGTAAGCTCAACAATCATTTCCTTGACCAGTCTTATTGCCTCAGGATGTCTCATAATCACTATATCTGCCCCGGCGACCAGCATGACCATGGCGGACATTGCCTCAAGCAGGATGCCTCGCTTCTTCGCATTGCCCATCATCAGCTCGTCATCCTTGAGGGCGACTTCTTTCGTCTTCCACACTTCTTTCGCCAGGTTGCAGATGATAGGGGACTGTAGCTTCTCATCCTGCTGTACCAGCGCTGCCATTCTCATTCTTTCCATCACTGAGAAGCAGTATTCAATCCCGTAGCCAATGCCGCTGACCGTGGGGTCCATAACGAGCTTATCATCGGGAATACCGAGATTACCCATCAGGATATTGAGCTGCTTTGCCAGGTTGATATCAATTGGTGTGGAGGCAACTGCAGTATGATTGTAGCCAATGACAGTAGCGCCAATCTTCTTATAGTCTCCTTCTTCAATCGGCGCAATGATTAAAGCTTTTCCCTGACAGATTTCAGCTACCTTTCTCATCACCTCGGTATCTTTGTCATGATTAGCCGTTCCCCAGACGATTAACGGGACATCAATGGCATCCGCTACCTTCTTGACCACTGCAGCAGCCTCATCGGCACCGCGGTTTAGCCCATTGGGGTCGGTGCTGATGAGCTGTAGAGCAATCATCTCTGCCTTGTAGTCGTTGATGCACTTCTTAGCCCAGGCAACCGGCTCCTCGGTTACGCCGGCAAAAGGCTCCAGGGCAGCCGCAGGCCATTCCTTTGGAGGTATGTCCCAGACCTCCATAGCTACTTTGGGCAGGTTGGGCATTTTGCCCTCGAAAACATAGAAGGGGTAGGCAGTTTCGCCACCAACCTTTACTGCTTTCGGACCGCTGCCCAGTACTATCTCTCTAACCTTGCCGGTATACGCCGTCTTTGGAATCTCAAATGCCATGCCTCAGCCTCCTTGCTTACGCCGGGTTCTTTCTTTTTTCGCTACCGTACCACTCCTTGCTGTACCAGTATCTCAGACCGGTCTGGAGATACTTGAGTTTTTCCTCCCTCGTCTCCAGTTTCTGTTGCCACTTCCCCATGTCTTCGCCTTGTGGCTTACCTGGTTCATAAGTGGGTCCCAATACATCCACTTTCTCTCCCTTAGCCTTCTGTTCTGCCA
>CAZHRL010000027.1:0-8542 GCA_964534815.1 uncultured Dehalococcoidales bacterium
CCCGCAGCCATAGCTATTGGCTTGCTTCTCTTTCTCATCACCCTTCTCCTCAACCTGAGCAGCCTGAAAAAGCCACGCCGCGATAGCAAAGTGCCCGAGCCGGCGCCGCTCGTCTCCGTTCTTGTTCCCGCCAGGAACGAGGAGCTAAACATTGAAGCCTGCCTGACATCTTTACAGAAACAGGACTACCCCAACTTTGAAATACTGGTGCTGGACGATAACTCCTCGGACAACACCGCCAGCATTGTGAGCCAGATAGCAGCCAGAGACAATCGCATTCAGTTAATCAAAGGCGCATCCCTTCCCCAGGGCTGGGCGGGCAAGCCCTTTGCCTGCTATCAACTCGCCAAGAGAGCTAAAGGCTCCTGGCTCCTGTTCGTTGATGCCGACACCACGCACGCATCTCACATGCTCCGCAGCACACTGGCTTTAGCCGCTAAGCTCAAGGCTTCCCTGCTCTCCGGATTCCCCCGCCAGCTTGCCAGCTCCCTGCCCCAGAAAGTCGCCATCCCCGTGCTCTACTTCGTGATTCTGAGCTGGCTACCGCTCTGGTGGATTCATCGTCTCCAGAAGCCGAAACCATCGATTGCTATCGGGCAGTTTCTCTTCTTCCCCAGGGACGACTACTGGAAGATGGGTGGCCATGAAGCAGTGAAGTCGAGGATACTGGAAGATGTCTGGCTGGGGGTTGAGATAACCCGAAGTGGTGGCAGGCACATCGCTGTTGACCTGTCTGACGTGGTCTATTGCCATATGTACCACAGCCTAGGTGCCATGTGGGAAGGATTCATCAAATGGGTCTATTCGGTGGCAGCGCTCTCTCCGGTGGCACTGGTGGGGCTGATGGCAGCAGGCTATTTCTTCTTCCTGGCTCCCTTCTACTGGCTCTGGAAGGAATTATTTGTGGCAATCGAACCTTCTCCCTGGCGGGCTATCGTTATCTTTCAGGTGGCGATAGTATTCTTCATGCGCTGGCTGATTGACCATCATTTCAAGGAGCCGGCTATCTCCGCACCGCTGCACCCGGTTGGGTTCACCTTCCTCTTCCTCACGGCTATTCACGCTACCTGGCGACGCATCTCAGGCGCAGGCGTCTCCTGGAAGAAACGATTGTACGATAAGGAATCGTGCGTGGAGTAGCGAGCTGAGCAACCTAACGCTCAATTCGCTTAATCTGATAGCGTAGCTTCCCGGCAGGCGCCGCAATCTCGACCACCTCTCCCTCACTCCGCCCGATAACGGCTTTACCCAGCGGTGAAGCACTGGAGATTTTACCCCGTGACGGGTCAACTTCTCTGGGGCTGACAACGGTATAGCGTAATTCTTCCCCGGAAACCGTATCCTGAAGGAGAACAGCGTCACCAACGGCTACCTTAAGCGCCGTTTTGGGTTGCCCATCAATGATGACGGCGGATTTTAGAATCTCTTCCAGTTCAGTGATACGTCCCTGCAGTTGACCATGCTGTTCCCGGGCTGCTTCGAGAGGCGCATTCTCACGGAAGTCTTTATCGGCGGCGGCACGGCGTATCTCCTCAATCGCCTGAAGGTGTCTCTTCTTCAACTCCTCAAGCTCAGCCTTCAGCTCGGCATAGCCCTGCGGCGTGAGAGAGACCTTCTGGGAGGCAACTCGTCTTGATGAAATCGGCAATCTGGTCTTCGCTTTCTTTACTTTAAGGTGAACAGAGAGATTGGTCTTGCTCCATTCTTCTTTCTTGGCATGCGTCAGAAAAGCACGAATCGACTCCACCTTCTTCTCGTAGTCGGCGTTAGAGGAAGACAGCCTCTCGGCGAAGTAGACGACTTCAGCCGCTGTCAGCCCGGAGACAGGTCTTTCCCAGCCATACCAGCGCACAAAGCCATAGACCTCCTGCTGGCTGACCTTCCCTTCCTCAGAGGGCAGGCTAGCCAGGAAACGAGTAGCAGCTTCACCCAGACTCAAATTTTTACCAGCCAATTAAGATACTCCTCTATAAATTAATCAGCACCAATTCGAAAAGGGACTTTCAGCACGGCATTGATAGCTTTCAGCCAGGTCTGCTGTTTCAGCACCCTTAACAGTATCTCACCGTGCCAGTCAAAAGACAA
Source organism: uncultured Dehalococcoidales bacterium (assembly GCA_964534815.1). Classification (GTDB taxonomy): domain Bacteria; phylum Chloroflexota; class Dehalococcoidia; order Dehalococcoidales; family CAZHRL01; genus CAZHRL01. Next base: position 2,086 of record CAZHRL010000027.1, read on the forward strand.
ATCGTCCATATCAAGCAGAGCCTTGTCAATCTCATTTGATATTATTATGTCAAATATTCGGTCAATCTGCCTGTCGCTCAGTCGACGATAGAACTTCCGCGCCCAGTAACACAGCCTCAATTCCTGTCCCAGCTTCTTCCGCCACCCCCGCTCATAACCTGCCAGACTCCGGGCAGAGAGAATATTCCTCTCCAGCGCCTGATGTAGAGTCCCGGCGGCAATATCGGCGCACAGCAGACCGTAATAGATGCCACCGCCGGTGGTTGGCTTCACCTGCCCGACGGCATCGCCCACGACAATCACTCTATTACCGCAGGTTTTAGTCAGCGGCTTCAGAGGAATCCCCCGATAAAGTATCTCAGCATCTGTGGAGACTATCTTCCCCTGAGCCTGAAGCGAGGAAATAAGTTTTTTCAGATAAAGCCCCGGGTTATGGCGCACCGCCAGCCCCACCAGTGCCTTCGCTGGCGAAGTAGGCACTAACCAGGCGAAAAAGCCGGGAGCCACTTCCTGATTGAAATAGACCTCTATTTCGTTCAAGTCATTCGTAGATACTTCTGCCTGAGCGCCAACAATAAAATCGCTGACCTTCCCTAACCCCAGCATGCTGGCAAGCCCTGACCGGAAGCCATCAGCCACGACGGCAGCTTTTGCCTCGAAGGTTAGCTCTTCTCCACCCCGCACCGCCATTACCCTAACCCCACCCTCACCAGCCTTTACCTCTTTTACCAGACTACCCGGAAGATATTCGGCGCCGTTTTGCTGAGCCCGTTGCGCCAGCAACAGATTGAGAGCCGGCCGGTCAACAATGCAGGCTTGATTTTTCTGACGCAAGCCGATGTGCAGACTTTTTGAAGGCGAAAAAAACGTGGCACCATTTATCCGCCTTAAGATGACGCTTTCACTAATGGCAAAGGAACGCACACATTCCTCGCTGATGATGCCGCTACAGCAGACGGGCTCATCCAGCCTTTCCTTCCGCTCGAGCACCAAGACTTTATGCCCCATCGCCGCCAGCCTGCCCGCCGTATAGCTCCCCACCGGTCCAGCGCCAATAACGATGACATCGTGCACGGATAACATTTTAGAAAAACACTCAGACACAGTCAATCTGGTCAGTCGAATTTAAGCCCGCTTCCGCCTCGCCAGAATGAAGATGAGCAAGCCGATGCCTATCACCCCGGCTATCGTGCCACCGAGGGCAAGCCAGTTAATCGGCTTCACGGGAACCGTGGTCTCTGGCGGCGCCTGTGGTGGCGATGGTGGGGGTTGAGTCTCAGACGGTGGCGTTGGCGGCGGCTGCGCCTCCCCCGGCTTGACCACAAAGGAACCAGACACACCGGCAATGGCAACGGAGCAGGTGCCTGCGGTGTCGGCAAGGACTTCAAAGGTCAGCGTCTTACTGGCGCCGCCAGCCAGAGTTACCTTCTTGACGGCAACTTCCACTCCGTTCACACTCAGGGCTATTTCATCCTTACCAAGCAGGTCACCGCTGTTCGTGATAAGAACACTGATGGTTACTACTTCCCCGGCTGTGACTTCCGCCGGGGTTATCACCAGATTGCTGGCGACAAACTGGGCGGGGCGGGTGTGCGCCAGAATGGCAAAGGCGGTAAAGTGGCTTATTTCCGCACTCACAGTATCTTCTTCAGCGTCCACACTTGAAGTTAACTCGACCCACTTCTCATCCGCCTCATCCCACATAGCGATAAAGAGCTTCTCCTCAGCCAGTCCCTTGGGCAGCAGAGCCGGGTCATAGGTGAGGTTAAGAACTACCAGTGGGTCAAAAGTGGCATCATCAGGACCGAAGTCGTAAGCCCGCCCAATAACCTCAGTTAATGAGTCTTCAGGGGGAAGCGGCGGCTCTGTCATCTCAGCTACGATTATCTCACTGATGGGACTCCCGTTTTTGGTGAGACCCAGTGTGTCTTCGCCGATACTGAGCCAGCACTTGCCGTCGTCAGATTCAATGGTAACATCTGTGATAAAGATGCCATCTTCATAGATATAGCCGCTCAAATCGTCAGGCTCAACGATAATGCCACCACCTCCACCACCATCCGCCACATAGGTAAGTGAGCCAACTTCCTCCTCGGATGGGAGATAGCCGGTAACATCCCACCAGATTACCGCGAAAACTCTAGCTTTGATAAGCTCACCAAACACATCGTAAATGCCGGACTCACTCCCGGAAGGGAATTTCAGAGGCACGGATACACTCGATTCCAGGGACTCGCCTTCCTGATTGGGGAAGGGGCTGATGGTCAGTGAATAGCTTGAATTGAGCGTTACCTCAGCACCGCTTGTCCGGTGCCGGGCAACAATACGCCCGGTGATCTCCGCTTTGCTTACCGTCAGGGGCAGGTCTTTAATACAGGTGGCTTCACCTCTAACTACAGCGGTGAAGGTTTCGCTGCCGTGGACTTCCGTCTTGCTGAATTCGGCGCTGACATCATATTCGAAATACTCTCCAAGACTAAGAGCCAGAGCGGGACCGGAGCAAACAAAAACAGGAATCAGAGCTGCTAATAACGCGCTGAAAAGTGCCACCCTAAATAGCTTGCACAACATCTTTACCAACCTGACGATAACACTGTTATCTTACTTATTATATATTATATAACGAAAAGGGGGAGCGAAAGCTCCCCCTTCCTCTAAAATTGCTTTAACTATTCGCGGCGAGGGGCGGCAAACCACCAGATAAGGAAGCCAACAAGGAGAACGCCCGCAATAATGCCACCAATGAGCCACCAGTTAATGGGTTTGGGTGGCGGTTTCACCGGCGGTGCCGCTTCCTTGACCTTAAAGGAGCCAGCAATACCGTTGACATCCACGGAGTAGCTGCCAGCTTTGTCCTTAGAAGTGATAAAGGTTACCGTCTTGCTGGCACCACCCGCCAGGGTTAGCTCTTTTGTCTCTACGACTTCTCCGTTAATCTTCAGGGTTACGGTATAGGTGCCGGTAAGCTCGCCGGTATTGGCGACATTAACGCTGATGCTCACCGTCCCGCCGATATCAACCTCAGCGGGAGAGATAGCCAGCGAGCCGACGGTAAAGGCGGCTGGCTTGGGAGCTGCCTTGGTTACCTCGAAGCTGCCAAAGAGACGGTCGACTCTGACTTCATAGCTGCCTTCCGCTTTCTTGGTCACGCTGAAGGATACTGACTTTTTCTCATTAGCCTGCAGAGATACGTTCTGAGCCGCTTCAATGGTGCCGTCAATCCACAAGGTAGCTACATACACTCCAGCCGTAGCTGAAGTGTTGGTAACGTCAGCCTTAATGGTAATGGCTTCTCCGGCTGCTACCTCAGCCGGGCTAATCTTAAGGTTAGATACTTTGAAAGCGACCGCCGGTACAGTTGCGCTGCCCGTGATGGCAAAGGTGGAGAAGTGCGGAATGGCGGCAGTATAATAGACCTTGGTGCTATCTTCTTTTACCCTCTTGGTAGGCAGCATAATCCACGCCCCGAGGTCCGGGTCATACCGGTTTAAGAACACTGCCCACGGGTTCACCGAGTTGGCGGTAATCCACGACTTTTCCACATAGAAGGTGATGTGTCCTACTTCAATATCCTCCGGCTTGGCATTGGCAAAATCGACGGTGAAGTAAGCACGGGCTTTCTGCCCCGAGGGCAGACTGGCTACTCCTGACGGCTTCGTATCGAATACTTCAAGAAGCGTCTCGACGTTGGCGAGTTCTGTCTTGGTTTTTATCATGAGTTCGCTTATCGGCGGAGGCGTGCCGACCACGACCACCCACTCTCCAGCCCAAGTCCGAATTGCCATGTATCTGGCACCGCTGGGTGTAGTATAGACCACCACTGGTGCCGTTGCCTCCGCCGGCGGTTGAGGAGGCTCTTCACTGACCAGCTGCTCAGTGGGGGCATTGGGCAGCGCCTCAAAGAGCACTTCTGGGTCGAGGGAATAAAGCTTCTCAGGGGTCAAGCCAGGCAGCCTTTCTGTCAGCGCTTCCTCTGACATTTCGGGGATAACATTAGTCAACGTCCCTGTGCTCAACTCCTGCATGATAGCGGCTGCTTTAGAAGGCTCCATCTCCCCCAAAATAGCAGCCGCTATATCAGTCGCCACCTTTTCAAGAATGGCAGCTGCCCTGGAGGCAGTCATTTTTTCCAAGATAGCAGCTGCGGTATCAACCGCCATTTCTTCGATAATGTTAGCCGCGTCCTCAGTATTTACTTCCTCCAGAAGGGCAGCCGCTTCATCGGGGGCTAACTCCCCAAGTGCTTCAGCAGCTTCATCGGGTGCCATCTCTTCCAGTTCCTCAGGTGTTGGTGGAAGCGGCGGCACAATTCCTCCCCCACCGGGAGTAGGCGTATAGTAAGAAAAGCCTATGGGTAAGTCTTCGCCCAGAGCAATATCAAGCAGTCCCTGCAAAGTAAGGTCTTCTATTCCCTCCAGATACCAGGCGTAATAGTTGCTACCGCTCTTGAGCACGCAGGGAGCAGCCACACTGCTCCACAGGCTGTCGCTGGCACCGGAAATGTCATCGGCATCTACCACAGCCCAGGTGGTGCCATTGCTGGAAGTGGCATAGCCAATAACCGTGCTGGTGGCACTCGCAATGTCCTCAAGGGTAGTGGTGTCCAGAGCGACGAGGTCTTCGAGAAACTCATCAAGACCGTCGGTTTCCAGAGTATTCCACAGAGCAACAATATCGAAGCCGACGATTTCATCAAGCAGGTCCGAAAGGTCTGCCCTGATAAGGTCAGTCTCGGCATTGGTATACCACATCTCGTAGGTGCCGCCGCTCTTAATAACGCTGGGATTAGCCGCGCTCTCCCACAGGGCAGTGCTGCCCGGAAACACGTTATCATCCACCACTGTCCAGCTTGCGCCATCGTCGTCGGAGGTGGCATAGCCAATGACTGTAGCGCTGCCGTCGATGAGGTCCATGAGGGTATCAATATCAAAGCCGGCGGTGTCAGCCAGGATGCTTTCCAAGTCAGTGGCAGAGAGGTCAGTTTCGCCACGGGTGTACCACATCTTATAGGTGTCACCATCTTTGATAACACAGGGGTCGCCAACACTCCTTAATGCCGAGAGGCCGCTGGGAAGCACCTCATTATCCTCCACATCCCAGTCAGTGCCATCGTCGCAAGTAGCATAGCCAATGACGGTGCTGACACTGCCGAGGAGGTCTAGAATAGCAGCCTTCCTGGTGTTAGCATCTCCGGCCAGGTCATCGAGGATATTAGCCACGTCAGTCTGAGTCAGGTCTGATTTGACGCGGGTGTACCACATCTTATAAGTATCACCATCTTTAATGACGCAGGGAGCACCAACACTGTCAAAAATGCCGTTGGTGCCAGAAAGCACTTCTTCGTTCTGGATTGTCCAAGTTCTACCATTGCTTGAAGTGGCGTAACCGATAACAGTGCTAACACTAGTGAGCAAATCCCAGAGGTCAGTCGCGTTCAACGGAGCCAGGTTGTCCAGCAAGCCTTCAATATCCAGAGAAGCGATGTCAGCGACAATAGCATCCAGGTCAAGGTCGCCGAAGATATCCAGTATTTCACTGAGGCTGACATCCGCTTTGCCATGCGTATACCACATTTCATAAGTGGAGCCATCCTTAATTACCCAGGCATCCACCACATATCGAGCATCCTCCAGAGTAACTTCGCCGGTATACTGTGTCCAGCTCACCTCCGCCCGGGCAGGCGCTACCTGGCTAGCCATAGGGACAAGGACCGCGCTTAAGCTGAACATGGCAATTATTACCCACGTCACTAACTTTTTCATGACGGCACCGTCACCTTCGGCAGTAACAGGATACCCAGTACTGCTCCATAGTTCTTAAAAGAATTATAACCTTTCCTGACAATTAGTTAAGCCCGTAGAGGACAGAAGTAGCCCCCTCACGGAGATAAAGCAATATAAAAATAGCACCTTTCAATCATTTCGTCAAGTAATATTTTGACAGGAGTACTTTTTTACGCTATTCTTAACAGTACAAAAAAAAATTCACAATGGGGGGACTTGACAAAAGTCAAAATCTGTGCTATAAAAGAATAGCTTTTGACCAAAAGCCTTGGGGGGTGACAGGAGCAGTTTTTTGTGCTAGGCTAATTATTTACGAGAGGTAAGAGAAAAATGGTCACTACTGTTACTACAGTAACTACCGTAACCACAGCAACAACAATTCTAGCAATGGGTTTAAGTGCTGCCATTGGTATTGCCGCAACGGTGATGCTGATACTCTTCCTGACTACCCGTGAGCTAGCCGGCACCAGCAACTCCGGCTTCCTGGTACGTTTGACACGATATCTGAACGTTAGCGTTGTGCCTCTAATGATGGCGTTTGCCGTGGTTGTGGCGGCAACAGTCGCTCAGATATTCCTGCTAGAGTAAAAAGGGTAGTACTAAAAATAGTAGTACATTGGTAATACCGTGAGACAGGGTCACTCCCAAAAGTGACCCTGTTTTTTTAACTACCC